>JBBSJF010000052.1:0-7910 GCA_038257495.1 Saccharimonadales bacterium (SeqCode)
ACCTATTATGATACCTAATATTGCACCAGCAACTGAAAGTCCTCTTATCCTAAGCATGAGCGCCCTATTGGATTCACGAAACGTATCTGGTTTTTGCTCTAGCCTATCCTCGCCACTACTGCCTACTGGACTTGTATTCATCATTCAACTCTATGTTGCATAAATTATACTATTTATAGTACTACCTTATAGCATATTATGCAACTAAATTATATTACATATTTAGCGCCACCTTTATGTTCTGCATGCGGCATGGGTAGATCATTTAGCATTCCTTATAAGTCATGATTAATTACGCGGGCAAGCCCTTGCCACCTACGACCTGAAGTTTTGTTTGGTCGGGCATAGAAGCGATAAGTGGCATTGCCTTTTGAATCAGTAATCGAACGTCTTCAGGATCAAGTGAAACATCATGTGCCTCTTCACTATTCCAAATTTCTGTCACCCAAACAGCATTAGGCTCGTCCGATAAGCTAACAATATAGTGGATACAGTCTGAGTTCCGTTCGAGCAGCTGGGCTGCTTGCAGTAAAATATCTTTTAATTCGTCACGCTTGCCAGGCTGTGCCGTGAATGTACCAAATAATCCATATTTCATAGATCAAGTATAACAAAAAAATAGTGCCAGCGGGGACTTGGTCACATTCTGCGACCCCGAAATTTCGCTATTGCAAGCATAGCTTGCATCGGAACATTTCCTTGCAAAATGCCACTGGCATTTCTCACCCCAAACACCCTATTTGGCTCGGCCAAGCAAGGAGAACTTAAACAGCCACCGGCTGTTTAAGCCCACGTACACCCTTTGGGCGTGTCCGTGGCACAAGTCCCACTAGCTCAAGCCATAAAAAAAGCCAACCATGTTAGGTCGACTTCTTTTATGGAGGGCCAGCGGGGACTTGAACCCCGGACACCCTGCTTAAGAGGCAGGTGCTCTAACCAGCTGAGCTACTGGCCCGCGTCAGAACCGACGGTCAGCTTACGCAAATCTGCAAGCAGTTTTGCTCCAACTTCTGGTCGCTTCTTCCTTTCAGTTTTCCAAACAGTCGCTTATAACTCCTTGGTTTGAAAAACTGGTTAAGACAAACGAACTAGTAAGCAAGTCTTGGTTTAGAATTTTGTATGGCTGCATTTGCAACAGGGGGAACTTTAGCAAATTACCTCTGTTTTGGCAAGACGCTAGGCATTTGCATTGTATACTTTATAAAGTGAAATATTTTCTACATGGCGGTAAAAACGAAATTGCTGGTCTGATCGACCCAAAGTTTATTTCGTGGCTTCATAGCGCATGCGTGACAAATATGCTTTTTATACCCTTTGCAATAAGCGAATCCCAGTGGCAAAAGCGATGGGAACAAGTTAACCAGTTTATAGACCTTGGGAAGATAGAAGTCTCTGCACTAACACTAACCAACTTAGATAGAAAAAGAGACGAGCTTATACACTCTGCAGATGGGATTTACCTACCAGGTGGCTCGCAAACGGTGTTATTAAACAGACTGAAAAGTACGGCTGTTTGGGCTGATATAATGCAAAAAGCGGATACGATAAAAGTCATAGGTGGTGGAAGTGCAGGAGAAATGGCATTAGGCGAAAAAACGCTCGTGGGGAGACACCAGGTCAGCAAGATAGTAGACGGGCTCTCAGTATTTAAAAATTGTATTTTAGACTCTCATTTTTCCAAAAGAGATAGACAGCCAAGATTGTTAGCGGCTCTAGAACAGCAAAATAACATGTATGGTATAGGTATTGATGAAGATACGATGGTACTTTTTGACGAAGACCAAAAAGTCGAAAAAGTAATAGGTAAAGGTCGTGCGTATAAAATCGATATAAACAAGAAAGTTACAGTACTGTGATAATCCAAGGCTCTTCAAGCCCAGGGTTTACAATTGCAGACAACCAGCCACTTATCGATTACGCGGGTTTTAGCAAATCATCCGGGTTATACGGAACACCCAGAAGAGTAGGAAGCTTACTGATAGGTCAATCCGATCTGTCAGCGATATGCGAACAAATTAGTAGTATCTACCAATTGCTTTTAAAAGATATACGTAAGCTGCCCGATATCCCTCGGCAAATACCTTTCGATATGATACGCTTCGATGCTTTTTATGACTCCGAAACTAAAAAGATAAAGATTATTGAAATTAATACACGCAATGCTGGAATGCACGAAATTGTGGAATGGCTCGATGACCAAGCAGTTGCAAGCAGAATTGGAATTAAAACCTTTGATCTTAACGGCGCTATAGCGCGTAACCAACGCACTATACATGAAGAAAAGCTCGGTACAATTGAACGAGTATTATTCGTATCTGCACCTGAAATACCCCGCTGGATACACCTCGATGCTATACGTAGAGAGTACGGTGTAGAGGTATTAGATATTAGTAATTATGCCGAATGCTCAGTAAGAGATTCGCATATATACTGTAGGAACAAACCGTACAAAGCCGTAATCAAAAAAATGGCCAAAATCTATCCCGCAGAGTTGGATGTTCTCACTAAGAAAGGATCTATATACACACTTCAACCCAAATATATGAAAGCGTTTGGCCTCAAAGATTATCTGAATGGCTTGAACCATCAGACTATCTTGCATAGCGCTTCTTTTGACGCATCACATATAAGTCGATATCAAAAAAATAAAGACAGTCTGGTGTTAAAACGCATCAATCTCGGAGGATCGAAGGGGATACATATTGGTAGAGTTTATAACGACTTTGCTTGGAGTGAGTTGCTTTTAGAATCTTCTAAAAACAGTACGAAATGGGTGTTGCAAGAGTATTTGCAGCCACCAAGACTACCAATATACGATCAGCTTAGTAAGGATATTAAACTTATGCCGGCGCAATTAGGGATTTTCATAGTGCCTCAGTCATATGAAACGTATGACATGGATATAGTAGTAAAATCTTATGCAGGAAATGAGCCGGCTTTTAAGTTCGATCCTGCCGGCGAAAATGAAGACATTTGGTTTGGAAACACAATTGTAAGCAGTTCAATCTGATATGCTAAGTTGAATGAAGTTACTTAACGGTCAAGAACTGGCAGAATTTATTAAAGAAAGGCAGGGGCGCCAAGTACGGGCGCTGATTCAGGCTCATGGCATTAAGCCTAAGCTGGCGATAGTGGTAACGATAGATAATCCCATAATAGAAGTGTATATGCGCTATAAAAAAGCCTATGGAGCAGACATGCAGATAGAAGTAGATATACATCGTGTATCTGTAGACGATGCGCTACGGCTCATTCCATCGCTAAATAAAGACGATAGTGTCCATGGAATTATTGTGCAGCTTCCTATACAAGACCCTGCAAAGACCAATCAGGTCTGCGACCAAGTAGCACCCGAAAAAGATGTAGATGGGCTGAGCAGTAAAACTCACTTTGAACCAGCCACGCCGATGGCGATTACCTGGTTATTGGCTGGCTATAATATAGACCTAAGGGGTAAAAAGATATTGCTGATAGGTAGAGGGAAGCTTGTGGGTGAGCCTCTCGAAAAAATATTGATCACTGAAGGGTTAGACGTGTCGACAATAGACCGTTCTACGACCAACCTTGCTGCAAGAACGCTAGACGCCGATATTATTATCACCGCCACTGGCAGCCCTGCTATTTTATACCCAGAAATGATCAAGCAGGGCGCTGTGGTCGTAGATGCGGGAGTAGCTAGTGAAGATGGTAAAACTGTTGGTGATGTGCACCCGAGCGTATACGAGCGCGATGATCTGACGATTACTCCTGCTAAAGGTGGTGTTGGTCCGCTAACCATTTGCGCTCTATTCGAAAATGTTATTAGAGCTGCTAAAATGGGTTTATAAGGGATATCATGGTTGCCACTAGCTCGGAAGAATTACAACAGCATGATTACAGGAATGCACTTGAGAGAAGATGTCTTGTCCGCGCACTAGTTGGTGAGACATTCGTGTTTGCCGGTGGTACGAGGAGTGAAGTTAAGGTTGATGCTACTCGATTGGGGGGGTATCCGCAAGATTTACGCCTAGTGATGGGTGGCATACAAGCACTTATTGATGAGCACATGCCAAAAGAAAGATTAGTAGTTGTAGGTGTGCCTAACGGGGGAAGAGAGCTGGCTCGTGTAGGTTTATCTCGCTGGACACCCAAAGCAAGACTGGCTAAAGCAAATGATCAACTAGATTTGCCTATGAGACCTTGCAGTCTGGAAGATGAACGACTAGTACGTGGAGCTAAAGCTATAGCGCTTTTCGAAGATATAGTGAGTACGGGTGGTTCCGCAGCAGCAACGGCAGACGTAATTCATGATATTAATCCTGATGTAGAGATTGATGTATTTGCCATAGGCAGACACGCTGAGATGCTTGAGGCTCATAAACAGCCTTTTGCGTCTGTTCACTTTCTGATAAAGGGGTTACTCTTTCCCGAACTTATCAAGATAGACATCTAATAGTCTTTATAGCGTCTTGAAAGGCTTTGCCCTTAACTTCAAAACCGTCCCACAGGCTATAGCTTGGTGCGGCCGTACTGAGTAGGACCACGCTGCCTGGTGTAGCGACTTTTGCAGCCCACTGTACAGCCTCTTCCATACTTGTAGTGCGAAGTAGCTCCGGTTGGTAGTCGCTTGTAAATAGCTCTGCTACCATATCACCAGTATCAGGAAACAGCACGATGTGCGGTATTTGTAAGCTTTCAACCGTATAGGCAAGCTCGGTAAAGTCGTAAGAACGGTCTTCTCCGCCTAAGAAAAGTACAGATACGGGTCCAATATGCTCGGTGACAGCTCGCAGACCATGTACGGTGGCTTCAGGCGCAGATCCGATAGCGTCGTCGATATAAGTTACTTCATTAATTTTGGTAATAGTTTCTAAGCGATGAGGAGGAGCCACGAAGGTATCTATTCCTTTTTGTATATACGTATCGTCAATTCCTATTATTTTCGCGATAGACTCTGCCATGACAGCGTTCAGCCGATTATGCTCTCCGTATATTTTCGCCTTAGCGAAGTCTACTGATTTAGCCGTATCTATGGGTATGTTTTTTGCCGGAGTTTCTGCCGCCCAGCTAGCCAACATGGCAGAAAGCGGGTTATAGACAAAGTAGTCGTCTGGTCCGAGCCATTTAAGCAACCGATGTTTTGCTTCTTGGTACAGCTCAAGTGAGCCAAAATACGGTATATGGTCTATATGCAGGTTAGTAATAGCAACGATATGCGGACTTCTATGTACGTCGGCTGTATGATACACACCAAGCTCGATTACGACGATACTATTTTTGTGTAGCTCTTCCACATGGTCTAGTACCGGTTTACCAATATTGCCACAAAACACTACTGGCATGTCCGCTACTTCAAGAATATGTGCAAGTAAGGCAGTAGTAGTACTTTTACCTTTGGTACCAGTTACGCCGATTGTCGTGCAACCTACAGTTTGGCAAATCTCTAAAAAAAGGTCCATTGGCGTCTCATAAGGTACGGGAACGACTCGCCCTGGCACCCCAACCGTTTTAAATACTACGGTCTGGTTTTCTATATATGTTTTCTGTAGATTTACCAAATAATCCGAGTCTTCCTTTTTGTCTATAAACCTAAAAGAGCGGGGCTTGCCGAGCTTCTCTATAAATTTCTTAAAACTTTGACCTTCGCGTTCCCAACCAATAAAGACTATATCTTTGTCATTATATCTATCGAGTATTGTTTGCCAGTTCATTGTGCCGCCTCGACCTTTTGTAATAATTCTTTGGGTATCGCATGCTCATGAGTTTCTTCTACGAGGCTATTAATATCAGACCCTGATAGGGCATCTATAGAAATACCAGCAAGTAATGTGCCTTGCCGACCTTCTGTAATAAGTTTTCGAGCACAAGCCCGTAGCTCATCTATGGTACCTACGCAGTCCATGGGTTTATTGCCTACCAATCCGACAAGTTCGTTTAGGGTACTCTGTAAGCTAGGGTCTAATAGTAGATTTTTGCCAAAAATTTTTTCTAACTGCTCGTCACTTTTCCAAGCTGAGAGTAGTAAATAGCTACTAAGGCATTTCGCACACGCACCACACCATCTACCGTTAGGTCTAGCCATCGGGTCAATACGAAATACGAAGTTGCAGCTTGTAAAGTCACTCGTATAAGTACTGGCTAATGTATGGAAGAGTTGCATGACTTTCAAAGAACCATAAGACCGCAGTAGTGACAGATAAGTAATATTAGGAGATATAGTCTTATGTACATACCCTTGCATAAGGGTCTCGAACTCAAAAGACTTACTCCACTGGTGATTAATATTACGACCAGCCCAGTCTACATTGCCCACGGACGTAGCAGACTCGTTGCCCATAACAACGTATTGATACTTTCCAGCGTATGCTAGCAGTATGCCAACCCACGCAAATATCATACTGATTGGTATGTGTCCGTTATGCCCGCCTCGTTCTTTGACGACTTCTACAAGATTTGTGTCAAAATACCTTGCAACTTGCAGCTGGTCTAGCCCCATTTTGTCCATCACTACCCCAGCTTGTCCTCTGTTGGTACCTGTAGAGAGCTCCCATGTTGACATACGGAGATCAGTTTTCTTAAGGATTTCTCCTGCTACTATCGAGTCTTTGCCACCGCCTATACCGAGTAATGCTCCCGAGGTGTTAAGATGAACAGGATGGGGGCTATTAGACGTCGTGCTTGCCATAAAAGGACGAATTGGTGCTGTAATCTGGTTTATGTAGGCAAATTCACCAAGCCCTTCGTGGTATACAGTGTTCCAATACACCGCTTCTTCATCATCAAAGTGGTACGGCAGTTCCACCTCACCTAAAAAGGCTTTGTAGTAGCTAATACCCAAGGCAATATGCAGTGAACGAAGTATCCTTTGGGTTATCTCATCGCTATTATCTATCTTACAAGGCAGTACGAGCTTTTCGCTAAAATGCTCATGAGAGCCATTTTCAAACTTATGTCCATAATGCGCGAGCAGCGTAGTACTATCTATAACTTCTATACGGTCAAATACGAATACAGGCATAATTATATATAAGTCTACCAGACGGGCGGCTTAAGCTGTTAATTCGGCTTTTACCATTTCGGCTACTTGCCGGGGTGTCATATCGGCTTTTACGATAAACCGCCGTACGCCAAGCTCTTTTAATACTTCAGGAGCCTCTTGCTCGCCCATATTTGTCAGTATGATCACCGGTATATCTTTACCATAATCAGTGGCACGTAGTTTCACTAGCATTTCATCGCCGTTCATCTCTGGCATCATCAGGTCGAGCAATATAAAATCAGGTCTAAACTTCTCTAAAAGTTCTAGCCCGATCGCGCCATTATCTGCAGTCTCGACCGTATAGCCTTCGGCCTCGAACTTAATGCGATACATATGCGCAATAGCTTGGTCATCCTCAATAATCGCAATTTTTGTCATGTACGAATATTACGTTAGATTAGACATGCATACAACTGCTACTGTTAGTTATGCAAGGTCGGTTAGCATTTTGTCTAGAGCGTGGATTCCTCTTATAAGAGTAGCCCTGTCTGCCCCGTATGAAAGTCGCACAAAACCATGTAAGCGCGAGAAGGCCCTACCCGGGACCAATATGAGGTTATATTCAGTAGCCTTATTAACAAACTCAAAATCTGTCATATCGTGAGGTGCCTTGAAAAATGCAAAAAATGCTCCTTGTGCCCCGTGTATATCTATACCAAACTTATTAAACTCGTTGAGCACAAACTCGCGCTTTAGCTTATATTTATCTACTATGTTTGGCCTGTTGTGTAGCGCGGCTAAAGCAGCATATTGGGATATAGACGAAGAAGACATTACAACATATTGCTGTAGCTCATTAATGGCATCAATAATATCGTTGGGGCCGTTAATATATCCGATTCTCCAACCAGTCATGGCAAACTCTTTTGAAAACCCATTCATGGTTATAGTA
>JBBSJF010000053.1:0-7893 GCA_038257495.1 Saccharimonadales bacterium (SeqCode)
CGGGCGGCTCTGAGGTTGCAGATAGTTTCACAAAAACACTTACTGGCGAACTGCTCGTAGACGACCAGAAACGCCCCGTTAAGCCTGAAGACTTCGGCACCTCTATAGACAAGCAAGTGCTACAAAAAGACCTTGTGCACTATCCGGTCTGGCAACGGCTTATACCACTATCTATACTCTGGCCAAGAATCCATTCTACCGTGCCAAAGCAAGTAGACGCGGGTAAGCTTGAGGGCTTTATAGAATCAACTACGACTGAATACTTTACGCCATCCAAGAGCGCCCGAGCAGAGCGTAATACTGAAAATATTTATACACTTATTCCAGGAGAGGAAGGGAAGTCATTGAATAAAGAAGATCTGCAAAAGAAGCTCAACGAAGTGAATTTAGCTAAGCCCATCAGTATACAAATGATTAGACAGACCGATGCACCGGCTATAGGTGACGACCAAGTTAAGCAAGCCATAGAGTCCACGAATGTAGCTTCGTTTAAGCCTCTAAAAGTAGAAGTTTCAGGTAAGGCATATATAGTTAATCCCGACTTAGCTGCAAGCTGGGTAATCATCTCAAACGACGAAGAAAAAAAGCAGGTAAATGTTACCTATAACGCTGAAGCTATAGGCGCATGGCTCGACCAGAACCCCGGCAAAGAAAATAACGCTGGTAAGCCAACGATAGTGCAGGTACGAGACGGAGTAGAAGTCAGTAGAGCTGAAGGTGTATCCGGTACATCCATCGACCGCGAGCAAGGGCTACGCGACATCCCGACAGCTTTACAGCAAAAGTCCGAATCTGTTGCGGTCAAACTGGTCACTAAACCAATAGCTATAACGTTTAACAGAACATACTCTAAAACGAATTCAGGTCTGCAGTTACTGGTTGGAGAGTGGAAAAAAGAGTATCCCGGCATGGAGACTTCTGTGGTGTTTCAGCAGATAGGTGGGTCACTGACAGTCTCTGTAGATGCACAAGTAAGTACCTTTACAGCCAGTATATATAAGCTGTATGTTGCCGCTTACGTCTTTGATGCGATAGAGAAGAACCAGCTTAAAGGCGAAGACATCGTTTATGATACCAAGACCTATGCTACTTGCGTGGAGCTTATGATCCGTGTATCGGATAACCGGTGCCCCGAAGAAGTGCAGAAAAAGCATGCCGACGCCATACAAGGCTATATACGATCTAAGGGATTTTCTGGTACCAATATCAAGAACACTACTTCTACGGCTAGCGACGTAAACTTGTTCTTATTAAAATTAAGAGACGGCTCATTATTGAATACAGAAAATACGGCAAAGCTACTAGACTATATGCGCAGGCAGATATACCGCTCGGCTATCCCAGCCGGTTCGCCAGGTGCTAGTGTAGCCGATAAGGTTGGTTTTTATGGCAGTTATTGGCACGATGCGGCTATAGTGAATGGTCCGGCTGGATCATACAACTTAGTAGTATTCACCAAAGGTGGTAGCCCCGCAGCTATTAAAGTACTCGCGGGTCGTATAGCCCAGACTTTATCTCAATAATTTACTTGCTGACGTTAAAGCGGAATTCTACGACGTCGTTTGGCTGCATAACGTATTCTTTGCCCTCTGTACGGACTTTACCGGCGGCTTTTGCTGCTTGTTCGGAACCTGCTGTAATAAGATCGTTATAGTCAATAATCTGCGCAGCTATAAATCCACGTTCAAAATCGCCATGAATGACGCCTGCAGCTTGTGGCGTCGTGTAGCCTTTATGGATAGTCCAGGCGCGCACTTCTTGCTCTCCAGCCGTGAGGTAGCTTTGTAGGCCAAGCGTTTGGTACGCTGCGTGGGCTAGCTGTACTAACCCCGACTCTTTCACTCCGTAGCTTTCTAATAATTCAAGGCAGTCTGCTTGGTCTAAGCCACGAAGTTCGCTCTCTAACTTGGCAGATACGAATAGCGCCGTAGATGGTGCTACCAGAGAAATTAGCTCTTGCTTCTTTGGGTCATTAGATAAAGTTTCGTCGTCTACATTAAAAAGATATATCACGGGCTTGGCAGAAAGTAGCTGCAGGTCGGCAATATGTTCATGATCTATATCGTTTATTTGCGATAGCGGCGTGCCTTCATCGAGCAGGGAATATATCCGTTGCACGGTGTCGGCTATTGGTTTCAGTTTTGGGTTTGCTCTGGCTTCTTTTTGGATACGTGGCAGGCGTTTTTCGACGGTTTGCAGGTCGGCTAGCACTAACTCGGTATTAATAACGTCGATATCTTTTTTCGGGTCATGCTGGTCATCTACATGTATCACATTCGGGTCGCTAAAAGCCCGTACAACATGGCAGATAGCATTGCAGCTACGGATGTTAGCCAAGAACTGATTGCCCAAGCCCTCGCCCTTGCTAGCACCAGCCACAAGACCGGCAATATCCACAAAGCTGACAGTAGCTGGCAATACCTTCTTGCTGTTATATAAATCAGCAAGTTTTTTTAGACGTTCATCAGGCACCGGCACGATGCCGGTGTTAGGCTCGATAGTTGCAAAAGGGTAGTTGGCAGCCAAAATATTATTATCAGTAAGCGCATTAAAAAGCGTAGACTTTCCAACATTCGGTAACCCGACTATTCCAATGCTTAGCATTCAACCCAACCTGTACTTCGTTAATAGGTTGTGTTGTGTCTTGTAGCTGGCTATGCTTAGCATTTAACCCAACCTTTTGAAAAGTCATAGAATCCGCATACGCCGGTATCATTCCGCATAATGTTACTTTCTCCTTAGTTGCTATTACTTTATCAACAATTTTCCTAACAGTAAAAAGCTTATCATCATAAGTCATATTAGTGAGGAACTCTGTAAATGGCTCTGCAAAAGCTTCAAGGTCTATATTCTTGAGCTTTGCAAGCTTATCTTCTTCAGGACGGTTAAGTTGGTCTTTGATTTCTTTGCGGCGACGGGCGACACTATTCATTTGGTCTGTATATACCACTTCCGACATCGTACCTTGCCCCCAAGCCTTAACGTAGCGGCGTTCTTCCTGCTCTAGAGACCTCATGGCTATCCTTAGCTCGTCTTTCTTAGGATTAAGGCTCATCTGCTGCTTTTTCTCGTTTTCATAGCGTTGTAGCTGCTCTTCAAGGAGCTTAGGGTCAGTCATTAAATCTACGAGCTTAGCCCAACCAACAGTATCAAGTACCTGTACGTTTACTCCGGATTCAAAGCAGGTTCTAGGTTTAGGAAATTTAAGGAGTCTGTCTATACAACGGTAGTAAAAGTGTCCACCTTGTCCTTCGCCAGTTCGGGTACAACCGCATGAACAATAAATTAGTCCACCAAACAGGTAAGGGTTCTTTTTGAAGCGTTGGCTAAGTTTCCCATTACTTTTAATCTGTGCCTGTGCTTTTTCAAATAGCTCAGGTTCAATGATTTTAGGTACTTCAACTTCTAGCCATTCTTCACGAGGTCTTGTCTTTCGGCTACCTTTCGTTGAATGGCGGTTAGCGTATTTCTTCTGCGTTTTTGCCATTGGGTTACGAGTAATACATGATTCACTCTTATAGTAGAAATGCCTTCCAATATATGTTTCGTTCTTCAGCATGCGGTGCAGTGGTCCATTTGACCAAGTATCTCTTCTTTGCTTTTTAGGAGGTATGTTTAAGTCGTACAGCCGACGGATTACTTCTTTAATAGATACACATTCAATAGCAATCCACTCAAATATCATTTTGACTACTTTGGTTTCTTCTTCATTGATTTCAAAGTAGCCATTAATCTTATCTGTGCCTTTTCCTTTAATAGGAATGTAGTCATATCCGTAGGGCGGTTGGTAGCCGAGAAGCTTGCCACTTCTAACTTTATTGAGTTTACCGATACGGAAGCGTTCTGTAATCTTCATACGTTCATATTCGTGGAAGATACCCATAACACTTCCCATTAACTGTTCCTCAGGTGTAACGCCATTGATGTCATGAAGGCTCTTAAACTTGATTTCTAGGTTTGCAAGTTCTTCAAGTACGATTTCTTGATAGACGAACTTACGAGCGAGCCTTCCTCTGTCATAAACATACAGAATATCAAACTTTTTATCACGAGCGTCTTGGCGCATAAGGTCAAGCGAAGGTCGCTCAAGTATTGCTCCCGACCAACCTTCATCTATATACTCGCAGCTCTCTAGAAGGGAATTGTCATCTTCAAGAATTACCCGCCTAATTTCTGTAAGTTGATTCTGTACTGTTTCTTCATCTTTTTGAAGTTCAGTACTAACCCTTGCATAAAGTGCTGCCCGTAACATATTAGTCCACTACTTTCAGTGTAAGACCACGCATAACAAGTTGCATGTTTGCCATAAACAGAGATTCAGGAGTTCTAGCTAGACGACTTGTATCAGTAATAAGAACGGTATTGTATTGCTTCTGTCTATTCTCGCTAAGCATTCTGTTAAATGCAGGACGGGGAAACTTATTCCCTGAACACAAGTCAGCATATATTCGGGAAGGGGAAAGTTCTACGCCGTTTTTATTAGCAAAAGTAATTGCACGGAATAACTGTCTTGCAACACCGTCTACATCATTAGCCCTTATGTAAAGTGCTACTTTATGGTTTTTGTTTCTTTCGAACTTAAAGTTTTCTTTCGTTTTCATGATTGGTTAATCCTTTGTTGTGTGGTTAGTGATAAATTCATCTAATGCTTCTTGACTGATACGGTATCCTTTACCTAATTTCAGTGCTTTGAGCTTTCCGTTTTTGATGTAGTTGAGAACACTTTGCCAATGTACTTGGAGAAGGTCTGCTACTTCTTGGACGGTATAGAACTTTTCATTAACCATAATTAATATTATAAGCATTTATAAACAAACTACAACGACTTTTTCATGGGCTTTGTCCTTTCGTCTTAAAGTATTTATCAAATAAGAAGTTAAATGCGTCCTCTAGTGCTTTTGTGTCAGTAGGGTCGGCTTCTTCGTAATGAATTATTGGTGGTGCGGCTTTTGTCTTTGGCATGTCTATTCTCTATCTTTCATTTCTTGTATCACTTCTATGCCTAGCTCATCATTTGTATTTCCGCCACTAGGTTGATAGGGTCCAATATGCATTCCAAATTCCGTAACCTTTGCGTCCCGTATGTATTGAAGGGTAGTAGGGTTAAAAACCAGTCTCGTAACTTTTAACAGCTGCTCTTGGAATTCTTCTGCGTCCATATATGTAAGCGACCAAGTGTATTCACCTGCGATTCCTCCATACGACCAATAAAATTGAATCCATGACATATGTTTAGGTTGGTTGCTAGGTTCGTAAATATCAAAATCTGGACTTGCTGTATTAGTATCAAATAATATGTCGTCTACTAAATCAGATAGTTCGTTAATATAGTTCTCGTTTTTCATATTCTTTCCTTACTTAATACTTCGCCACCATTAAAAATGTTTCTTACGGTAGCTAAGTCATTATTTTGATGTCCAATTAATTTTTCTTCGGGAAGGTCAGTAGTCATTGAATCGAAGTCAGATTTGGCTGCTTCATTATCTAACCCCCCACTAGACTCACCATTGTTTACAGGTAACTGTGGGCAAATGAGCTTGTTTCTCTTGTCTGAAAGGTCTGGGTCTTCATTTATTAACCCGGCTTGAATTAGCATTGGAATAATCTGCTGTCTAAGTACCAAGGCGTTTAACGCTCGTCCATACACTTCATAGTGCTTTTTCATAACCTCGTTACGTGTAATACCGACCTTTACGGACTTCCTGAGTGCGTTTTTTTCAGCATAAGCGGTCAAAATGACATCTACATATAAACGATAAACGTACGGAGGTATGTTTAATTCTTGCGGTATTGCAATTCGCTCCCATATCTCGCAAGCGTTATCAACGTCGCTCCTATTCACTACAATTCCAGAGCCTTCACGGTCTCTGTCCCAAAGATTCAGTAATGCAAAAATCTATATAAGGGAAACAAGTCGTTTAATGTCTCTCTGGTGTCTTGGCTTCAGGACAGGGCGGTTGGCTAAGAATCTTTTTTCAATGTAATCTCTATCATCATCAGAAATCCGTATATCAGTAACATCTTCTTTCTTAATGGCTATGATACGTCCACGTAGCTGCTGTCTCTTCGGATTAATTTCCGTATGATTCCAATAAGCTTCCTTGTCAGCGTTTTTGCGTAGCGATTCAATTACCCCCGCATGCAACTTTTCTTGGCTTACCTCTGGGCTTAATAATAGGAATCGTGTCGCTTCCTGCTCATCAAATTGAAGTCCGGCAGAGCAAAACACCACAGCAGGGTAACCCCTAAGAATTACTTTTTTGGTTTTTAGCCCATGTTTCTGAGTTTTATCTGTTACTTGAAGCAATATCTCTTTTTTGTCATGAGACAACATTGGGCGTAAATGCTCAAGAAGCATTGAGTGGGGCTGGTCTAAGAAGACAATGATTTTCCGCTCAAGGTCTACGGTGTACTGTTGCTTTTCCTTATCAAACTCACTATTCCCATGAATGAATGACGTTGGGCTAGCATAGCCAAGTTCTATTACGTCCTCAGGAGGAAAGATAGTAGCAATCTCAGTCGGTATGAAACTTTTACCAGATGAACTCGGTGCATTGAAGCTCAGGTTTAATTGGGAATCCTCGGTATATGCTGAGAGCATAGCCAGAAACGCAACCAGCTTATTGTCATCATCAAATTTAATAGTAGTACCAAGAACTTCAATTAGTTCGGCTAATGAGAGCGGGGGATACTTTGTCATTTAAGTTCCCCAAGTAGCTGCTGCGTCTTATTAAGTACGCTTCCCACCAAAGCTCTTTCTATACCCCAATCAGGGTCTTCTTTAAGTAATTCCGTTAGTCCAGTGTATTCAATGCGTAATGCTGACTTCAGAGCTTCAAGCTCCCGCTTAGTAAGTATTAGCCTATATAAGCACTGCTCATTTTGGATTTCCGCCTGACCCTTATTTATATTCATGTTCAAATCTTTCTGGCTCTAAAAAGCCCTTATGTTTCTTTGTGCTTAAAGAATAAGGGCTGTATAAACTGGTTTTTGGTTTAAGACTATTTACAGATAGGAATTGTTCACGAACACTTTCTTATTTTGTACTTTAATCAGATTTTTTGGACCGCCAACTTCGGCGACTTTTTTGTTAATTTCAGAAACCGTGTTCCTTAGTTTTTTCTCCATTTTTTTGTCAATATACCTGTCATGAAGACCGTAGAATTTGCTGAAAAAAATGCCTAACTTAATGGTCTTGCCATTTCTAAAAAGCATTCCCATCAGCTTACATTGAAGGTATGGCTTGCCGTTTTTACGTATTGTCTTGCCCTTGATAGAAATTGAAAGCTCCATTGTCGGGTTTAGCACTAAAACACCTTTTCTATCACTGTAATGTTTAGGCTGAAGTGGGTGTAGTACTATATTTTTGACTGGCTGGGCTTCGGCTTTGCTTGCCATAATATGTTCCGAAGAGCTAGGGTTACGCTGCTGGGGCATTATCTCGCTAGTGTGTTCGCTCTCTTCATTAAGCAATCTAGCAAACTTTAATAGCGTATCTTCCTCATATATTATTTCGTATTCATCACGCACATATACTGTTCCATTATCAACGGGTTTGCCATAGCGCACATTTTTGAAATCTTCTATAACACCAGTTCTTTTAAGTAGCGTTAGTGCTTTTTCATAAGTTACAAACTGTCCAACCACGCCGCCATGCTTTAGTAGAATTTTGTTAGGCTCTGAAAATGCTATCTCATCAAGCATAGGTTCAAGAACCGTCTTAAGTAGTTCTTTATTATTAGCGGATAGCTTAGTGAGTAGCTCCTCTAGTTGATGATTTTCCATACATATAATTGTAAGCTATTTATTTTTCTGACGCTGTTTCAAAAACTTGTCGGATTTCAAAAGGCTCTTTCTGAGATAATAAATAGAGGGCTTAAAACAAAAACAAAG
>JBBSJF010000054.1:0-7890 GCA_038257495.1 Saccharimonadales bacterium (SeqCode)
CGTGCAACCATTCCTATCTGGTGCGATTAGTAAAACGATTAATATGCCAGAAGAAGCTACAGTGGAAGATATAGAGCAAACACACATTGAATCTTGGAAAATGGGGCTCAAAGCCGTAGCAGTATATCGCGATAATTGTAAAGTTGCGCAACCCCTTAGTATGGCAAAGAAAGCCGGGAGTGATATAAAAACCGTTGTTGATGATACATCTACTATCGCGGATAAATATATTATCAAAGGTGCCATACGTCGAGAATTGCCTAAGATCCGCAGTGCCAAAACATTCTCGTTTACTGTAGCTTCCAGCCACGGCTACATAACGGTGGGAGAATACGAAGATGGCACGCCCGGAGAAATCTTTATGCGCATTGCAAAACAAGGTTCAACCTTAGCGGGGATAATGGATGCGCTAGCTATATCTATAAGTCACGGGTTACAGTTTGGAGTACCTCTGAAGGCTTATGTTAAGGCTTTTACTAGTATGAGCTTCGCGCCATCTGGTATAACCGACGATCCTGCTATACGTACCGCTAGTTCGCTGGTGGACTATATATTTAGAAGATTAGCCATGAACTACTTAAGCTTTGACGACCGCTTGGAGCTTGGACTGGCTTCTATAGATGATGCTCCCGAAACACAAACAAGCTTGCTGGAAGTGCAGTCAAATGTTGAGAGCACCGAGCGGGTTGTAGAAAAAATAGTAGTACATTCCGATGAGCCTGTTACACCGGCGAAGAAAAGTTCGGGCATCAATAAAGATGATGCGCCTGTATGTTTTAGCTGTGGCAACCAAACACAACGGGCAGGTAGCTGCTATGTCTGTACGAGCTGTGGGGCTACGAGCGGATGTAGTTAAAACTTATGAGAGACCCCAGACGGGTCTCTCATCGCGCAGAGGCTTTGACTTATGTCAAAGCCTCTGGCTGCTCTTCCTGAAAGCGGACATTAAAAAGGCTAGAATTAATCTAGCCTTTTTAATTGATAAATATTATTACATGCAGCTCATGCTAGAATAAGATTATGAAAGTGCTGGTGCTTTATAGGGAGCGGTCTGAACAGGCGAGAAGCGTGGAAGAGTTTATACGTGATTTTCAAAAACAGCATCCTGGAGCCAGGTTGCAGGTAGAAGATTTGGATACAAGGGACGGCAGTGCAACTGCCACTTTGTACGATATACCTTCATATCCTGCAGTTTTGGCACTCAGAGATGATGGACAGCTTATACAGAGCTGGACGGGTAGTAATCTACCCCTGATGAACGAAGTTGCATACTACACGAATAGCTAAGAGTCTGCTAAAATATAAAATACAATCCACCAGAGTAGTTATCAGCTACGATTCGACACTTGTCGGAGTGGAGTAAGAAGAAAGTTGGGTCTTTTACGGCACAATGAGTAGAACTTACCGGCAATGCCCGTAATGCATAAATTAAGCCCAGGAAAGCAGGATGGTACCGTCTCGACATAGAGGCTCCTGCGCAACAGGGTTTTTTATTTTTTTAAGAGGTTATTATGGCACAAGAAGAGCACTCACCACTGGCACAGATAGAACAAGAAATGTTGGATCTTTGGAAGCAAGAAAAAACATTCGAGAAGAGTTTGGAGCAGCGAAAAGGTCAGCCTTACTTTAGCTTTTATGATGGACCACCATTTGCTAATGGCTTGCCGCATTTTGGGCACTCGTTGGTGTCGAGTATAAAAGATTCGCTGGGACGATACAAAACCATGCGGGGGTACTATGTAGACCGTAGAAATGGCTGGGACTGTCACGGCTTGCCGGTAGAGTTTGCCATAGAGAAGCAACTGGGTATTAGTGGTAAGAAACAGATCTTAGAGCTTGGCATAGATAAATTTAATGGAGCCTGTCGTGAGTCCGTTTTTATGTTTAAGGCGGAGTGGGAAGCATTTTTCGAGCGTATAGGGCGCTGGACCGACACGGAGAATGCTTATGCTGCAATAGACCGCAACTATATAGAAAGCGTCTGGTGGGTGCTGAGTGAGGTGCATAAGAAGGGTTTGTTGTACAAGGGGTACAAGAGTATGCCCTATTGCCCGAGGTGCGAGACTCCCCTCAGTAACTTTGAGGTTAATGAGGGCTACAAGGATGATGTTCCTGATCCTAGCCTGTACGTTAAGTTCAAACTGGTAAGCGAAGATGCATTTATGCTGGCATGGACGACGACACCCTGGAGCTTACCAGGAAATGCCGCGTTAGCAGTAAACCCCGATGAGCAATACGTATACGTACGGCATCAAACCGAGAATGGCGTAGAAGAGACACTGATATTAGCCAAAAAACGTCTGAGCGTACTAGAAGAGAAAGATTACCGCGTACTTAAAGAGGTTGAGGCTAGTGAATTGGTTGGTTTAGTCTACGAACCTCTATTTAAAAACGAGATCCTCACCAGCTATCCAGGTCATCAAAACCTATATAAAATTTGGTCTACCCATTTCGTAAGCGTAGAAGATGGATCGGGTGTACTGCATGTCGCACCGGCCTTCGGCGAAGATGACCTTGCCTTGGGACAAGAACACGATCTCCCGGTCCTGAACACCGTAGATACGAGCGGTCACTTAAAACAGGGTATTGGGTTGCCAGAAGTAGAAGGTAAGTTTTTCAAGGGAGCCGACCGCCGTATTATAGAGTTTCTAACCCAGCACGGATTAGTGTTTTCTGCCGAAACGTTTAAACACACTTATCCTTTCTGTTACCGCTGTGAAAGCCCGCTTTTGTACTACGCTATCTCTACTTGGTTTATACGGGTTTCTGCAATCAAAAAAGAACTTCTTACAACAGCAGCAGATATACAATGGACTCCAGGACACATCAAGGATGGTCGTTTTGGTAAGTGGCTAGAAGGAGCACGAGATTGGGCTATTAGCCGTAATCGTTATTGGGGTGCTCCCATGCCAATATGGGTAAACGAAAATGATGAAAATGATTATATCGTTGTATCTAGCACATCAGAATTGAAAGAATTAGCTGGGCAAAATATTCAGCTTGATGACTTGCACCGACCTTTTATAGACGGGGTTACATTTGTAAAAGACGGCAAAACGTACCGACGCGTAGAAGAAGTCATGGATTGTTGGTTCGAATCCGGTAGCATGCCTATCGCTCAGCAGCACTATCCTTTCGATAATACAGAGAAATTTGATACGACTTTTCCGGCAGATTATATTGGTGAAGGCTTAGACCAGACCAGGCTATGGTTTTATGTACTGCATGTCATATCTACGATTTTATTTGATAAGCCTGCATACAAGAATGTTGTCGTAAACGGCATGATTATGGCTGCCGATGGGCAAAAACTGAGTAAACGATTAAAAAATTATCCGCCAGTAGATGATGTTTTTGCGAACGAAGGAGCGGACACTCTAAGGCTGTATTTACTTTCTAACTACCAAGCTGTGGCAGGGGATTATATGCGATTTAACAGAGACGCGATGAAAGACTTAAACCGAAATGTACTAGGCACTCTTCAAAACACCTTCCGCTTCTTCAAAATGTATACCGATATAGACAAATGGCAGCCAAGTTCTACCTTGACCAGACCATCCGGAGAGCATGTTCTAGACCGATGGATGCTTGCTAGGTTAGATCAAACGGTAATGGAAGTTACCGAGGCAGCAGACGAGTACAAGCTAGCGTATGCCATTAACCCTATATTTTTGCTTATCGAAGATATGTCGAACTGGTATGTGCGTCGTAGTCGCCGTCGGTTTTGGAAAACAGAAGATGATGTCGATAAGCAGCAAGCATACGCTACATTGCATTATATTTTAGTGCAGACATGCCAGCTGCTTGCCCCATGGGCGCCTTTTTTGTCCGACAAGCTCTACCGCCAGTTAGTTCAGGGTACAAGCATGCCTATATCGGTACATCTTACGGATTGGCCAGAAACGAAAGAGTACAACCAAGAAGTGCTGCACCAGATGCATGAAGCACGTTTTTATATCAACGAAGGCTTAAGCCAGCGGGCGACAGCCAAGATTAAAGTTAGGCAGCCACTGCAAAAGCTGACTTTGGGAGGAAATTCTAAACTTAACGCTGCGCTAACCGATATAATTGCCGAAGAAGTAAATGTAAAAGAGGTACAGATTATTAGTCCACCCAAGCGCAAGGGAGATGAGACGTTTATGGAAATAGCTACTGGACCGGCTTCTAGTTTTCCTGCAGGAGTAGTCTTGGATACGGTCATTACAGATGAATTAATGATAGAAGGTCTTATGCGCGACCTAGTAAGGTGTATCCAGAACGCTCGTAAGAATGCAGGACTCAACGTAGAAGACCGTATATGCTTATCCGTAGAGACTCAGGACGAAAACTTGCAAAGAGCCTTAGTAGACCATGCGGAGACGATCAAAACAGAAACTTTAGCTCTAAAAATAGGCATATTGGACACACCTGCTTATCAGGAATCGATTAAGGTGAATGGTGTGGAGGCGGTTGTTGGGATTTCTCAAGCAAGCGCGTAGTTTGTTTTAATATTATGCGTCATACCAATACCACTGTAAGCGGACTGACCCGCTTAACCGTCAGTCTCTTTTTGTATCAGCAAAACCTATCTAAGCGCACTGGAGCGCTTAATCCCCAGCTACTTTCTTATGTTGATAAGAAAGTAGCCAAAGAACTGACAGGCCGATGAACCTCCGCCAAGGCTTTCCAGCTTCCCGCCCTTGGTCGGCTCCGGGACTCCCTTCGGTCGGTCCTAAAGGACTAGTCCTCGCCGAGCCAAGACCAGAAACCCAGAAAGTCTCGGGGAGGCTCAGAGCCTGGCACGAGACCAAGGATTAAAGACTTTTATCAATACACGACTAGGTCGTGTCCATGGCGGCCCGTTCAGGCTCTGTTCACTACCGAGAGACTAGACTGGTTTGTTCTTGGATGCCTGAGGACATACCCCGAAGGGGTCGACCAAAGGGAGTCCCGGAAGGCACCAAGAAGAAAGTAGGGTAGGATCCCGGAGAGGGAGAATCGCCTGTGTTTTCTTTGGTTACTTACTTGTACATACAAGAAAGTAACTGACGGTTAAGCGGGTCAGTCCGCTTAGACAGAGTTTTTTTGTTGGTACAAAAGTATGTGGGGGTTAAGCGCGCCAGTGCGCTTATAGATATTTTTTGACTATACAAAAGATAGCGAAGGTTAAGCGTGCGAATATAATTAGAATCTATTTATCCTTTACAGATAGAGCTTTCTCTGTTAATATCTGTTGGTAACTTTTGAAAAATTATAAGGATTTTATGAAAAAAGCTGTAATTGTGACTGGTGGCAAGCAATACCTGGTCACAGAGGGCGAAACTCTCGAGGTTGAGTTATTAAAAGAAGAAGGAAGTATAGCTACATTTAAGGCACTTCTCGTTATTAATGGCGACAAGACTACAGTAGGCACTCCTGAAGTGCCTAAAATAACCGTTACTGCAGATATCGTCGAGCCAGATGTACAGACAGACAAGGTTACGGCTATTCGCTATAAAGCAAAAAAGCGCGTTCACAAAATCCGTGGACATCGACAACGCAAAACGTTTATACGTGTAGTATCTATTACTTAGATCGTTAACTGCTATTCAAAGTATGTATACGGCGAAAAAAAGTAATTTATCATTTAAATGCCAGTTATAAGAAGATTCACAAAAAGTCTATCCATTAGAGGTCGAACCTCTTTTTTATATTTTATTATCAACCCTAATGTCTAAAGCATGAACGTTTTTGTATAAGTCCCGTATAATGCTTGCATAGTGTTTATTAAAAATAACTGGACTAAATATATAGCAATATTTTTGACGGGTATAATCGCCTTTATGCTTTTGTGGTCATCTGTCATAACATTTGCAATTGCTCGCGGCTATAGCTCAACAGATAAAGAGCTTCGGTTAGGAATGGTTGTATCTCTCAGCATAGCATCTCCAGATGACTCAAAAAATGTGGAACGGGCTCACAGTGATAATAGTGAAAGGGTTGTAGGAGTGGTGACAACAATCGGCACTAATACGATTACTGTTAGTTCTGCCAATGCACAAGTAATAGTCGAAAACGAGGGTCAAGTGGAGGCTTATGTTAGCGATATAAACGGTACTGTAGCACAGGGTGATCTTTTGATCCTATCACCCCTAAGGGGTATTCTGATGAAATCTGATGATGCCGCAAATACAGTTATAGGAATAGCAGCAGATATACCAAAAGAGCAAGAAGTATATACGTACGAGAAGAACAATCAGCCACTAGACACTAAAATTTCTAAAGTAAAAGTTAATCTTAACAATCAGGGTAGTAAATCGGATTTAATGGAAAAAGAGTCTACTTTAGCGACTTTAGGCCGTACGTTAGTAGGCAAGGAAGTAGAAGAGGTTCGTGTACTTGTTGCCCTTGTAATCTTTGTGGTGGTACTCATCACCGAGGGTGCTATATTGTACGGTGCTATTTCAAGTGCGATTGTAGCAATAGGACGCAACCCATTGACAAGGAAAGCAATTAGAAATGAACTTTTAAGGGTGGTAGTTATAGCTATCTTGGTATTGGTAGTCGGACTTGGGGCAGTTTATGTCATAATATGGATATAAAAATGTATTCAAAATTACTTGTACAATATAAATTGTTACCGTAGAATACGTAATGGGATAGTATACTCTAGTGGATATACATAAATTTACACAATATATAAATAAAAAAACATGAACGATCGGCTCCCCAAGGCATTAGACTCTATCTATCCGGATACGCAGGTATTTCGACCGGTAAATTCTTTGAATGCGCAGTCTGCCCAGGGTATATATAATGATTCTTCTAATAGTTTACTCAGTGATGATCTAGATGTTGCTGAGCAACCCGACTATACCCAACAGAGATATGTAGATTCGAACGTTCCGCGATTTAACAAGTATTTTAAGCCTTTTTCTCATCGTAAGGCTACAACTGTATCGTTGATTATAACCGTATTAGTATTAGTGGTTACAGCTTCTACTATTTTAATTTTCGCTCGATATGGTAGCAATAAACGTGTGACTAACAAAGCTGCTATCGAGCAGCAAGATATTAACCTTAGGAATGCTCAAATACCTTCTATGCCGAAGGAATTAAAAGGTTCGGAAGAGTCTTTATTAGTAAGCGGAGATATTATAACCAGAGGAGCATTAAAGATATCTAATGGCAATTTTGTAACCGTTCTTCGCGCAGAAAACCCTACTGCCGATCAAACTCTAACAATACCGATAGGTACGGGTACATTCTGTATAGATACGAATAACTGCAATTTTGCGTCTCAAGCAGGCTTGGATCAGACGAATGCAGGTATAGCCCAAGCTAATAGGAATATAACAATTCTGCAAAATAGACTTGGTCAGCTTGTGGCGCCGGTAGTAAGACCCTCTAGCTTAGTCAATAATCAAGCTGGTGCAGTAGCCATACAGGGTACCAACAATCAAATAAGTGTCAATACCTCCAGTGGTACTATTACTTTAGCTGGTCCTCAAGATTTAGCCACTGTTAGCTCGCCTACTTTTTCTAGTTTGCTTCTTAATGCTAACTTTACTGTAAACGGTACAGTGACGGTTGCCCTTAACTGCACCGGCTTCACCAATGGTGGAGTCATTACTACTAATGCCAGTGGCCAGCTGGTTTGTGATAATGATGACATTGGTGCTCCCGGTGGCACGGTTAGCTCGCCTGGCGGCACTAGCGGCACGGTGGCCTTGTTTACGGGCGCCCAAACTATTGCCGACTCTATTATTTCCCAAGCCCTGGGCACTATCACCATTGCAGGCGACAATGTAGTAACAGGCAACATTAACGTCACCGGCACCGTCATCGCCACCGCCTTCAGCGGTAATGGCAGCGCCCTAACCGCACTTAACGCTAGCAACATTAGCAGTGGCACCCTAAGTGACCTGCGCC
>JBBSJF010000055.1:0-7882 GCA_038257495.1 Saccharimonadales bacterium (SeqCode)
AATTGAGCCTTGAACATTATATTTTTCTAGCTCTGTGAGAACTTGTTGTGCCAATAGTTTACTAGACGATTCCTTAGGCGATGGATTTAGACTGCATACAAGCACTAATGCTTTCAGTGGATCGGAATAATTCATAGTAATGTCTCCTTACGGGCGCATCATACTCTTATTTACTGAATAAAACAGTTAACTAACCTACAAATATAAATATCTGTACTGTAGTTTATAAAAAATGGGGTTTTCAAACCGAACTACGACTGAACAAGTTTGAATCGTGGTTGCTCCTTACTACTATGCTCAATCTTCTCAAGAAAATTTTTTGCAGTGCGTACCCAAATAATATTTTTCAATAAAGAGCGATAGACAACACAGGGTGCTTCGCTATCTTCCAAAAAACCTGTCGCTACAATCTCGTATTTACCACCTTTATAGTGTCGGAAAATTTGCCCATCTTTCGGACGTACAAAATCATTCCACTCTGCTTTTATCTCATCAAGAGTTTTTTGCTTGCTCATAACTTTATTTTAACAGTACTATAATAGAAGTTATTGCAACAATTTTAAGTAGATTACGGGCACTAAAGGATAAAGTAGGAATGACTAATGCCGCTTCTAAAATCAGTTTTACTACTACACTTTTCCAACCGTCTACTGCGAAAGTTAATTCTTTTTTACTTCTAACCCTGCCAAAGGAAGCAAGTAGCAAACTACCCTCGCGGGGCATGACGTCGGTTGAGGGCACTATCAATGGTTTCCCTTTTATAGCCACGCTAGAGCCAGACGGAAAAGGATGCCATTTGCTCAGACTAGACCAGAAGATGCAGCGAGCTACAAGGGCAAATGTGGGCGATATCGTTTCGATGGAAATCGCCCCAGCACGGGAGGAACCAGAACCCCACGTACCCGCAGATCTAAAAAAGGCTCTCAACGCTGACCCTAAGGCGCGGGAATTATGGACAAACCTCACGCCTAAAGCGCGTAGAGATTGGATCCACTGGATCGCTTCTGCCAAACAGTCAGAAACTCGCACACGTCGGATAGATGTGACATGCTCTAAACTCGCCGCCGGAAAGCGACGCCCGTGCTGCTTTAATTACCTTAGCCCCATAACAAATTATGATGCTAAATAAAAAGGCCTTACTCTTGAGTTCAGAAAAACAAGCTCTGAAGTCATATAACCCAATCTCTTAAGGTATAACCTAGATTTAATTTCTTTGCCAGTTTAGATAATATTGTTTCGCTCTGCCCTATTCTGCTATCATGCGGATATGAGCAAAAAAGTGGGTATTGTTATTAGTGGGGGCGACTGCGCGGGGCTTAACGCTGTTATATCGGGTATTGTCAGGACAGGTATTCCGTTAGGATATGAATTTATAGGTTTTGAACGTGGCTGGGAAGGCATATTAGATAAGCGATATCGCACCCTGGATATCGCAGCAGTACGTGGTATTACACACCTTGGCGGGACAATTCTACACACGACCAACCGCGGACGTTTTGCGGCTAAAACGGGTGAAGGTGATAAAACGCGTATAGATCCTGCCATACTGGCACAAACACGTGACTACTTAGCCGACATGGAAGTAGAAGGGCTGATAGTAATTGGTGGCGACGGTACCTTAAGTGGCGCCGAGCAATTATCTAGCATAGGTGTCCAGCTCGTCGGCGTACCTAAAAGTATCGACAACGACCTAAGTAGCACGGACAAAACCTTTGGTTTTTCTACCGCGGTTCAAGTCGCTACCGACGCTTTGGACAAAATCCATACCACTGCTACTAGCCACGAACGTGTATTTTTTGTGGAATGCATGGGACGTCATGCAGGCTGGATTAGCCTATATGCTGGCCTAGCCGGAGGAGCAAACGCCATCCTTTTGCCAGAGTTTACCGTAAATATCGAAGACTTTGTGAGCTTTTTGCGTAACCGACAGCAGCGAGAAAGACGCTCCGCAGTAGTAGTAGTTGCAGAAGGCATTAAATTACCTACTAGGGTTTTTGCAGAAGCAGGCAGCGAGGTAAAATTGGCTGGTGCAAGCGAGATCCTCATGGGTGCTATAGAGGAGCAAGATCCACGCCATTTTGAAATGCGCCACGTTGTACTGGGACATACCCAAAGAGGCGGGTCGCCGAATGCCGAAGACCGCGTGCTATGCAAGCGCTACGGCATCGCAGCAATCGAGGCTTTTCATGCTGGACATTTTGGACAGATGATCAGACTTAGAGACGGACAAATGGGACACATACCTTTAACCGAAGCAGTTAGTAATCTTAAACTCGTAACACTAGATACCCACGAATACCTAGCAGCAAAGAAGCTTGGCGTCTACCTTAATACCTAGTACCCCACCACTAAAATCAAGGGGTGGGGTATTAATTTGTTATACTAAAAGTAAACAATGAAAAGTAAAAAACAATCAAAAATAAAAAAGGCGGCTACGAGACGTAAAACATCTTTTAATGAACGCCCTCTGCATAGACGTATATCCTTGCATCCTGTAAGTATTTTATTACTACTATGCGTCGGCGTTATTATGCTTGGCTCAACTATTAAAGCCATGGGCGAATCCACTTCAGTATCCATGACCATAAGTGCTACTCCACTCACAAATCCAGCCACAATAACAAGTCCGCTCGATCAAGAGCGTTTCAAAACTCCAGATATAACCGTAAAAGGCACATGCCCAGATGGTAGCTATATAAAATTGTACAAGAACGATACATTTAACGGTGCGGCACCCTGTGAAAATAACAAGTTTGAGATTGTAATAGCTTTAAGTAAGGGCACTAATACGCTACAAGTCAGAGTATTTAATTTTAGCAATATGGAGGGTCCTAAATCAAACGGCATTACGGTGTATTATGATGCGCCTGAGGCAACCTTTCAGCCAAACATACCGGGAGCTTCACCTCCCATTTTGCCCAGATCATCTTTAGCATCTACTGATCCTTTTCGCATTATTACAGATTATGAGTATAAAGTTCATATAAGTGGACAGCCCGTAAAAATAGACTTAGCACTTGCCGGCGGCACTGCTCCATACGCCCTAGCCGTGGACTGGAATGACGGCAAGATCGAACCCATCCCTCGACAAGATAAATTGCCATTTCAGATAGTGCACGCATACAGCGAAAAGCCACGCCTGCATACGTACGTCATTAAGGTAGCCGCCAGCGACCTGGACGGAAATAAAGATTATATACAACTCATGGCAGCGGTAGATCGGAATGCATTTGCTACCCCTTCAGGAACCACAACACCAGCAAAACCAGGTATTGCCAATGAGGAGCTCACGACATGGCTAAAATACCTCTGGCCGGGATATCTAATAGTCATACTCATGGTGCTATGCTTCTATCTGGGCGAACGCGAAGAACACCGCATTCTCTCACGCAAAAATCGCACGCTATCACCACGCTAGAAATGGATATTTTGGTCTAGAAATATCAATATCAAGTTATTATCGCGGTAGATTTCTAGATTTATACAGAGCAGCTCTCACGCCGTACACTGCGGTAGCTACTACCAGTGCGACCCCGCCAAGAGATATACCGGCACCTGCCACTTCTAGCACCTTCTCTTGCGTATGTACTATCAACTCTACTCCACCAAAAAGTGCTAAACCGCCCATGAACAGTGGTAATACTGCATCTTGTGGCCCAAACTCCTCTAGGGCATCATTCCGACTCATGATTTTTTTGGCATCTGCGCGTAAATCTAGTACTTCTGGTTTTTTCTTCCGCATAATTAGATTAATAGTAGCACCCTAAGTCGAGCTTAACATTCAGACAACACAGAACAAGCATAGTATTCAACACTCCCAGTTACAGAAGATCAGTATGCAAGATCAGTATACTATTGACTTATACAATGTATAGTTTATAACATATGTATATGTCCCGCATGTCTTCACCATCTAAGCAAAGTCTAAAACCGCCTACTCAACTTATCGTGTTGGGTAGGGGTATGGAAAGAGATAGTGATATTCCTACGCCCGCGACTATACAAAGGGCAGAAGCAGCCAGAGTCTATTATGAAAAGTCTGGTAATACGTTAGGAAAAGTCATTTTTAGCGGAGGCAGATCTCGACATGCTGTTAATAGAGCCTTCCCGGTACCTAGCGAAGCAGAGATTATGGCTGGTATTGCTGATTTACCTAGCGATCTAGTTGAGCTTGAATCGCAGTCTACTAGTACTCTAGAAAACTTTTTGCATGCGGCAGTATTATTAGCCGGAGATCCTGACGCGACAACTGCTGTCCTGGCACATAGCATGCAGTTGCCACGAGCGCTTTTTATTGCCAGAAAGGTGCTTATCTGCGAAGTAATCGGTGTAGCTGCTGAAGAGTATGGAGCAATGCCAGAGGACACTAATCGCACGGTAGAGCAAGTAGCTTTCTTAAAAGATAGAGTGTTGCTAGCTGGAATACACAGAGGTGATGTAGATACCATAGCCAACCGGGCAGATCGTATGCGTAGAGTCCAACCACTACTAGGAAAATTTTTAAGAAAAAATAGTCAATACAATTAGTAATATCTTTGACATAAAGTAGCCATATATTTGCTAAACTATATAGTATGAATAAATATGCGTTTTGGATAGTGGTGTTTGTTATGACAGTAGGAACTATTGGATTTGTAGTGCTTAAGAAACCGCAAGATAAACCTCGATTAGGTACGGAGCACCCAGACCAAGGCGCGACCCATATAGCGCAGGGTCAGCCACATGATCCTTACAACTCAGACCCACCTAGCTCTGGACCACACTATGCAGACCAATCTTCACCTGCTCCATGGGGAGCGTATATCGAAGAAGTGCCCGAAGAGGTATTTATACACAACCAAGAGCACGGTGGTATAATCATTACCTATAAGCCCGACCTCCCTGCCGACCAGATAAAAAAGCTTCAAGATTTATTTACGCCACCCTATTCTAATCAAGCATTTAAGCCCACTAAAGCAATTGTTACACCTCGTTCAAAAAACACTAAGCCTATCGCCCTTGCTAGCTGGAGACGCACGCTAAGCCTAGATACATATGACGAAAAAGTACTCATGGAATATTACTTAAGTAATGTTGGCAGCGCGCCCGAAGGTTCTGCTGGTCCAACCAATACGCCCATAAATCAAGCGCAGTAAGTAACTTGAAAAAATATCAAAAAGTTATAGACGATTGGGCGCAAACCTTAGAAGAGCCCTATTGGTCTCCCCTTTCCCAATTTGCCCGCATTGCAGAAGAAGTAGGCGAGCTCGGCAGGCTTCTTAACCATTTATATGGCTCAAAACCAAAGAAAAAAGATGAAGCAAAACAAGAACTTGGTAGCGAGATAGCTGACATACTTTTTGCCCTTATTTGCCTTGCCAATAGTCATGGCATAAACCTCGATATAGAGCTTGAGCGGGTTATAGAAAAAGCAAAAATTAGAGACAAAAACCGGTTTAAGCTCAAATAATATAAGAAGTCCTATCCGCATCCATAACGGATTGAGATGATATAAATATGTGCATAATAATTTGCAGCACGCTACATGTAGTGTACCTATATATAATATAGTTGACATTATAGAACTAAACATATATTGTATTTCCTAACGGGAGGACAATTTGGTCGAGTGCTAAAGGAGCCATAGCTTAGCTATAGGGCTATCCCTCATACCTTTTGCTTCTAAGCATCCTTATGCGCATTACCATAAGCTCTTCCCCCTAATGAGGAGTCTATGTAATCATCATGCTTAGAAGAACGCCGAATACACCAACAAGAATTAAAAGGTCTGAAGCAGGCCTAGGTACTAAGGGTGCTGTCATTGTAGGATTAGCCGCATCTGCCATAGCACTTTTTGCGTATAAAGGCATTAAGGACTTTGATATAGTAGACAAAATAGTAGACAAACTAAAAGAAGAACTCGGTCTTGAGGGCAAAGAAACAAGTGATCCTGCCCCTAAAGGCACCGTACGTTATGAAGGCCAGATTGCTGAAACTTCATCTACAAGTTTTAGGGTTCAGGTAGGCACCGGTACCGCAATTGTTCCTACTTTCGCATTACAAGAATATGACAAACGTGGAACTATTTTAAATGGAGACTTTAAAAAAGGACCTAACGGTAAATCTTACGCGAGGGATCCTCAAGATAATAATATACCCGCCGATATAAGAGTTACCATGCAATATTGCGCAGACGGCAAAGTGAGCGAGCGAGGACAAAAATTAGAAAATGGTGAAAATGGTCCAGTAGAAGAAATCTATATATATGTAGGACAAGTTGCAATATGCAATGGCTATGTGGATATGGCAAATGTGTACAATGCCACTGCCATTGGAGAGTCAGAAGACGTCCCTAAGGATAGACACGGACCTTTTGTAGCCCATGTCCTAGGGGGCACGACCACCGCAGCAATAGCAGGCCCATGTCCAACAACTGAGCTTGAGAAATTTGCCGGTAATAAAGAGGGTGTTTTTGATCCTGTGTTCGAGAAAAACATAAAAGCATACTATGCAGGTCAGCACGATATTTTACCCGATAAAGTAACAATCGTACCAGGTACAATAGGCAAAACAGCTCCTGAGGTTCAGGAAAACTTGACGAAACGGCTTGAAAGCTATGCGAATAAAGTAGACCCCAAGACTGGGAAGCACCATCCAAGCATTAACATTGATTTAGGAGCCACTGGAGGAACCGGAGCAAAGGATTCCTGTTACATCCCAGCTGGAGCAGAAAATTTGACGGACACATCAAAGGATGGGAGATAAGTGATGAGTAAAATACACGAAACTTACAATAACATACACCTGTCCTGCTGTACTCTGGTGGAGCAAAATAATGTCTAATACTACGGAAAAACCCGACAGCTCACATGTAACTACATCTGGTACAGGTATGAGCAAAGTAAGTTTCCTTATTGTGGAGCCTTGTTATGCCATTTGAAGTTAAAGATGTCGCGAGCAGCCCCTTCGTCATATATACCGGCGTAGGTAGTTCTGCAACTGCTAACATAGCCCCAACTTCAGTAGATGAAGCAATTTCTTCAACAGACGAACTTATATCGCCAAAACCAGATATGACTGAAGTACCTCATAGTGTAGTTACAACTGCTATGCCAGTAACTGAAGAGGATATTCCGCACCATGCACAAGTTAAGGTCTCGGGAACAGATCAAGAATACTATGCCCCTGACATTATTGCAGAGGCAGTTAAAGACGAGCTAAAAGAGACATTGGGTGTTCACCCATCAGACTTAGACATGAGACGCTTAAAACGTTATGTCAGAAAAGCACGCACAGAAAGATTAAGACGTCGCAACAGGATATTGTTGCTAGGGACTGCGGTACTAGCATTAGCTGCTGTAGTTCTTAGCACTAATAACCCCCTACGTCCAACAATAGAAGATAGCGTGCAAACTATTGCCGAAAAATATAAGGGTAGAGACGGTTCCAAAGCCAAAAACAGGACTGTTGATGAAGTCGCTATGCCATCTACGCCTCTAGCACCCGAGATTACAACTCCGACTACTATTACCACGCCGCCATCCATTGAGCCCGTCGTTACATCTAAAACCACTATTGCTCCAGTTACAACTATTGCCACTGCAGCACCGACTACTACACCTAAAACTATATATCGAAATCAGCACCAGCGTAATATTTCCAAGCCGTATATCTTCCAAATGAACGGAGAAAAGATTAGCGATATAGTAACCAAACTTCGGAAGGATCTAGGCGAAGATTGGGATGCAGCCACTCTTCAAAGTGCTGTGCCAAATATTAGAGACGGATATATAGGTAGCGTACAAGTAAATGATTGCCCAAACGAGAATGCACGACTCGTTAAATTAGGCGATACGCCAGAAAGATATCTGAAACTAGGTATGACCATGTCGACTTTAACGTA
>JBBSJF010000056.1:0-7855 GCA_038257495.1 Saccharimonadales bacterium (SeqCode)
AGCGGTTGCTGAAGCAGGATAGGTTAAGATACGTCCAAAAAACGTACCGGTTGTTGACGGGTTGGTGACACCGTTAGAGTTAGCGTAGTTAGTATCACCGATAGTAACCGTGACAACTGTACCGGCGGGGTTAGAGGTAGCGTCCGTACGAGTAAGTATGAGTTTATCCGCCGTAGAGTTAGCGTGCTTCGTAAAAGCTGTGGCACCGGCGTGACCAGTAACCGTGAAGACTAAACCAGCAACATTAGTATTAAAACCGGTAGGCGCCGTACACGTCTGACCGATTAAGGGGCTATTGCTGCAGTAATCGAGGACGATACCTTCCAACACGGCAGTGGTAGTTGTGGTGAAAACGGCTGTGTAGAGCACGTCTGTGAGGGAAGTCTTAGAACTCCCCATAGTTATTTTACGGGAGCTCAACTGGTCTGCCGAAGCGCTGCCGCTATTGAGTAAAGGCACAAATGCCGTAGCTACTAGGGCTAGGGCAACGGCTATATACTTAGTACGCTGGATAGCACTTAAAGCTAAAGCATGACTTCTAAATTTGTTCATTTTAATCTCCTGTATGGATTTTTATTTTTAAAATTTTATATTACCTAGGTATTAAATCATACCTTTTATGTTTAGTACAAGGACTTTTTTTGACCGGCTATTTTCTTTTGCGTAGCGCATCGATTGTCAATATAGCCCTCTGCTTGGCATATTCACAAAAATCGCACGTGCCGCCCATGGCGGCTACTCCTGGGAGTGGGATATCCCCTTCTAAGTACTGTTTCATTTTAAGTAACGTTGGCTCAACCCATTCATCGTTGCCCACATGAGGGAAAACATGGGTACGAAAAGCTAATTGGTCATTAAAGATCTCCCCGCTACTGTCACCATTGGCATATACAAAATATCCGGTATTACTTACCTTGTGACCATTTGCCCGCAGCAACCACTGATAAACCTCCATCTGGCGCCGATAGCTATCTTGCCAACCTCCTACAGGATCTAGGTTGGTAATTTCTTTATCTTTCGCCGTTGCTTTGTAGTCGACAACGATCAATTCTCCCTCATCATTGACCCATACGTCATCTACAGCACCGAATACATGAAGGTTAGTAGGCACGTGGGTGGTAAAGACGCCTACAAAATTCTCACGCCAGGTGTCTATGTCGTCATGAGGGTACGGCTTGGCGGCTATTTTAAATTTAACCTGTAGCGGGTGTTGTGTTCCAGCCGCACGGTGGACATCGAATTCTTTCTTGAAGAGTTCGTCTATAGCCTTATTAATATTGAATGGTGGGCTATTTGGTCTTTTAATCTTAAGTCGGGCGTCTAGCCAAAAACAGCGCGGACACTGGGTAAACAGCTCTATTTTGCTGCGACTTACCTTGAAAGGGTTATTTTGCCCTATTCTATAAGGCTGTGCCCGTTCCTTCCAATAGTTACTTCCTGCCATAGTGCTACCTATTGTAACCCGAGTTCGACATATTCGTCGAACTCTTTAAGGAGAGAAAACCGGGGCAACACAGAGCTTTTCCCTCCTTAGCGTCCGGGCAATCATAGATTACTCGGCGGATCCTCCCTTTCTAGGACAGACTAAAAACGAAGTAAATTCGGTTTTAGTCTGCCAATAAAATCAAGTTGAGTTAATGTAGCAGTTTTGCTACTGCAGTAAGGCAAGCAGTTTCTGCACGGAGTGTAAAGTCGTGTAAGTTTAGGTATTGCACCGCGTTACCCTTAAAAAGATCTTTCTCGGCATCCGACCAGCCACCTTCAGGACCGATAAGTAACCCAGCGGACTGCAATGGGTGGAAGTCAGTAGATGGCGTTTGGTTATCGTGGTTTTGTTCGCAGATCACCAGAGTAATCTTGTCCTGAAACTCATTAAAAACACTCTGGACATCGATCGGCTCACGAATGCGTGGGATATCGCTGCGCCCGCACTGCTCGGCTGCTTCTATTACGATCTTTTGTGCTCGCTCGCTGTCAAATCCTGTTTTTTCGGATCGATCAGCTACTAATGGAATAAAATGGCTTACACCAAGCTCGGTACATTTTTGTAAGACCCAGTCATTTTTGTCTTTTTTTAGTAACGACCAAAATAGGTATATTTCTTTTTTGGGCAGTTTGCGCTCGAATTCCGTAATGAGTTTTAGATGTACGCCGTTTTCATCAAGTTGATCGATCTCGTACAGTTTTTCGTGCTCTATCCCATCGAACAACACGACTTGTTGCCCTATTTGATAACGCAGTACCTTACGCCATTGGTCTAGCAAACGCTTATCGTTTATCCACAGTGAATGGGTTAGACCGATATCACCATACTTATTGTGGATATGGTTAAAGTAAAAACGATGCAGACGGCTCATATACGTTTAAGTATAGCAAGACTCTCGATATGAGGTGTACCTGGGAAAAAGTTATATCCTTTTACGCTCGCTACGTTGTATGTTTCGGATAGTAAGCGGCAATCACGTGCTTGTGTCGCGGGGTTACACGATAAGTAAATAATTTTTTCGGGGCCATTCTCTAATATGCGGTCTATAACATTAATATGCAGGCCACTGCGCGGAGGGTCGACTACTAACGTTATATCGCTCGTAATATGCTCGAGGGCGTATTCGCTGCTGGCATGTATTACTCGAGCCTTACCAGCTGCGTTATGCTTAGCCATCACCACACAATGTGGGTCGGCTTCTACTAACGTGGCTGCTCCACCTATAGATAATCCGATACTTCCTACGCCGGCATACATATCTATAAATGGATCATCACCAATAATCGATATTATATCTTCCAACGTTTTTTCGAACATTGGTATATTGACCTGAAAAAAGCCGATGGCATTATATGACAACTTTTTGCCCAGTAGCTTGTCCTGCAGAATGCCCGTTCCTTCTTGAGACAAGAGCTTGGTTGGCAACGAAGCCGGGCTCCGAGGATTGCTATGGTATACCAAGAATCCAGATAGATCTAGCGGTGGGGTAATTTTTGGATCTTTTTCTAACTTTGTAAAAACTACTGCCACACAGCTTCCCTGTTGGTCGCAGCGAATAGTCATACTTTTTAAGTCCCCTGCCCTGATATTCTTTTTCTTGAGCTCTGCTAGCACTGCACGCGCGCATACATCTACCGCAGGTAGTGCTAGGCTGCTGCCCTCGACAATGAGTTTCTGGTGTGAGCCTCTGTTATATAAAGCCATATGCAGCCCGTTGTCGTCGCCAAAAAAACTATATTCCATTTTGTTGCGATACGCAGTTCGCTTGCCGTCAGTAACCATCTCTTTTATAGGTACGTCCAGCTTCTCTGCTATAAAATGCTCTTTTAAGTGATCTAGCTTTATTTTTTGTTCTAGATCTAGTGTCATACATTGCCAAGGGCTCGTCGCCATATATGAAGGGTCGTTTACTGCGATCCGATCCTTACTAGGCTTAAGTATCTTTACTACATTTGCTTCGGCGTACTTCGACTTGCTACGAAATATGTCTATCTCTACCTCTTCGCCAGGTAGCACTCCCCACACAAACACTTTTTTGCCATCGGCTAAAGAACCGATACCTTGCCCGCCGGGAATGATCTTATCTATTTTTACTTTTTCAGCCATATAGTACGATTAGTATATCAGTAGTGGCTTAAGATCTGTGCAGCCAGTATCAGATGACCATCTTTTCCTGAGTGCACGTGATTTAGTATCTATATTCTTCTATAGTGTGCAGTGTATGCAAATTTACAGTTCAAATGTGTGTAACTCAGCATTTTTTGTAAGCTGTATTTTTTTGCCTTCAATAAGATAATGGAACCAGCGGAAAATACCGCCGTGGGTTATAACTAAGGCTGACTCATTATCTGCGCGTTTTATGTCATTCATAAAAGCCTGTACTCTTGCACGTACCTGTTCGCTCGTCTCGCCTTTATATAAAGATAGATCATACGTATACGTACTAAGCAGTGCAGACGCTGGCAAGCCAAAGTCTTTAACGGTCGCACTATAAGGTTGCACCGTAAGTAAACCGAAGTCCACTTCCATAAGCCTACTATCCTGAATTATGTTTATGCTATGCTCGAGCGCAGTAGGAGCTCCTGTATCAAGAGCGCGTTGAAGCGTAGAAGTATAAATCGTGTCTAAGTGTATATCTTTTAGCTTTTCTGCTAAATCAGTAGCTTGCTTCTGGCCCTTTGCGGTAAGAACATCGTTACTTTGACCATTAATAAGTCCAGCCGTATTGTTAAATGTTTCGCCATGACGCGCTACATATAAAAGCACCCTTTATTCTGTCACCTGAACACCGCGCCAGAATTCAAAATAATTCGTAAAATATTTTTTAAGAGAAGTTGGCAGAAAATACCAGTTACCTTCTATATAAATAAGCTCTTCTTTTGGTGCTTCCGCTATTACTTGCTCGTTCCAGATTGCTTTCATGTTATTCTCCTCGTTAAAATTTTTACTCGGTTCGTAGGGCTTCTATAGGATCAAGCTTAGCGGCTTTACGGGCTGGGAGTAAACCGGCTAGTATTGCCACTATAACTAATCCTACCACTAATGCAGCCATTTGTTTTAGGTCAAATTGGAGCAGCTTTTTCCCATTTTCTAGGTCTAATGCTTTGGTGATAAACGGGTTAAGCACCGTCCCAATTATAAAAGCACCTAAAGAGCCAAGACTGCCGCCTAAAAAGCCTATCCAAGCTGCCTCAAAACGGAAAAGCCTGCTTACATCTCGAGAGCGCATACCAAGCGCCTTCATCAGCCCAATTTCTCTATACCGTTGCAAAACGCTTATATACATCGTGTTTATCACTCCAAAGACAGATGCGATAACCGCGATAAGTCCGAACGCCAAGACGATACCCTGAAGTATATTGAGGATACTAGTGAGAAACTTCTGTGTTTCGGCTACGCTCTGTACGGCGTACTGCTTGTCTTTAATTCTTGATTGGGTGGACATTAGTATTTGTTCGTTCTTGCCATCAGCTACTTTGGCGAATACTGTAAGGTATTTTTGGTAGCTGGGCAGTCCCGTAGTAGCTACGTCTTGAAGGTCTTTAACGTCATCTTCCAGACCAAACAAATATAGCTCGGTACCTGGCTGGGCAGAACTTGGTTTTTTTGCCACGCCAGCTACAGTAAACAGTTTTTCCGTCGTACGTGATACACCCGTATCTTGACCACCTGGTGTCCTTACCGCGATGGTGATATTTTTGCCAATCGCTTCAGAAGGGTTTGCAAAACCCAAAAGCTCGAGATAAGGATCGGGGATAAGTAGCTCTCCTCGATTTATTGGTATATTCCCTGCTAGCAAAGCGGGCTTTTGCGCAGGATTAAAAACTTGCATCGTAGCTATATACTTTTTTTGGTCTGGTCGCGTAATATACTGCAGTCCAAGCACGATATTAAGCCTTATATTTTCCACGCCCTCTATACTTTTTAGCTCTACAATGTCTTTCGTATCCAGATATTTTACTTGTATAGGAGCGCCCGCCTGGCTTATGCCTTCTCCAAAATTCTCGCTATATTCTTGGGGTATAGAGCTATTGCTACCATTAAAAACCGCATCATCTCGCGACACGATTAGCTCCGTGGGATCAAAATTATCTGCGATCACACCATTTACATAAGATTTTGCACCTTTAGTTGCAGCTAGTGTCAATGTAAGAGTAAATGCACCGACCGCAATAGCCAGGGCCGTTAAAATTGTTCGTGCTTTCGCTTGGCGCAGGTTTCGTCCACTCCGCTTAAAGATATCGCTTAGATACATTATTTTTTGCCTTTTTTAAGTAGATTAACCACTTTGCCATCTTTTAAATGAACTTGCATATCACACCTTGCTGCCAGGTCTTCATCGTGCGTAACTATTATGAGCGTTAAGCCAAGGCCTCTATTAAGTTGAAAGAGCAAGTTGATAATCAGTTCTCCCGTAACGCTATCAAGATTACCAGTTGGCTCGTCAGCAAATAACAACTTGGGTTCATTCACGATAGCTCTCGCGATTGCCAAGCGCTGTTTTTGCCCTCCGGACAAATTTTTTGCTCTGTTACTAGCTTTTTCCGCTAAGTCTACTGCTTCTAATGCCTGCTGAGCGCGTTTTTTGCGTTTTGTGCGAGCTGTTCCTGCAATTTCTAAAGGCAGCAGCACATTTTGCAAGCATGTCTGGTTTGGTTCTACAAAAAATGCCTGAAATATAAAGCTCATCTGCGTTGCCCGAAATTTATCTATGGCGCTCTTTTTAAGTTTATGTAGTGTCTTACTATTAACAATTACCGAACCACCGTCAGGATGGTCTAGACCACTCATAATATGCATCAATGTGCTCTTGCCGGATCCACTCTTGCCAATAATAGCCGCCGTGGAACCGTCGTCGATACCAAAACTTACATCATCAAGCGCTACAAAACGGCTCGATTTTTTCCCATATACCTTCGTAAGATTCTTAACCTCGATCATCTAAAAAAGTATACAGTAAATTTATCTAAAATTTAGGTCTCGAACACTAACTAACAGCAGATTTTTCTTGTAGCCAGTCAGATATCTCCTGAACAGAAAGATGATCTACCGCTACGCTAACAGCAAAATCTTCCAAAACTTTATCACTTACTTGGGTTTTTATGTTATTTCTTTCTAGAAAAATGAGTGCCATCATAATGCCAGTGCGTTTATTACCATCGGTAAACGGGTGGTCAGCAATTACACCGCGACACAAAGCAGCCGCCTTGTCGTAAACAGTTCTGTAAAGTTTTTGACCGTACACATTCTGAAACTGAGTTGCAACAACCGCTTCAAGTCTGGTTCTGTCTCGTGTACCATGTGATCCACCACTAATGTCAATTATCTGCATGTGGACAACTTCGATTTCATCGACAGTAAAGTACTTCATAACAAAACCTACCGCTGTGATAGGTTTTTGAGTGCTTGTTCATGTCGTTTAATGAGTTTTTGGGTCAGTTTTACTAACTCAACATTGTCACCATTGATTACATTGGTTGGCACGATAGTAATCTTTACTTCGTCGCCAAATTTAATATTTTGGCGCTTCATTTCTTTGGCAGGAATAGTCACACCGCCGCTACTGCCAATTTTTATAACTTTCTGAATACTTTGTATCATGTGTTTTATTATAACAATATTATAATAAAACACAACTTTTTAAGATACGCTCTTTAACCCCATTTGCCTTTAGCTACATATGTTACCCGACCACCGACTTTTAAATCAAACTTTTGCCCATTATATGTGCCATCTATGCATAATTCAGAAGGTCGCTCTACTGCGTTACCCTGATTAATAATTAATCTTAGATTATCGGCTTCTGCATGTTTTAACAAATAAGCTAGCAGCGCACCAGCTGCGCTACCTGTAGCCGCATCTTCTCGTGGCATATTATGCTCATCGCAAAACATCCGCACATGGCAAATACCCTCATCCTTAATAGAAGCAAAGAAATATAAGCTCGTACCTAGCCCGCTGTCGCTAGTACTCTCGTGCATTTTGTTGGCTTTTAGAAAAGAAACCCACGACTCATAACTTACCGAAACACCCGTTAGCTTCTGTTCAGACAAGAGCGGAATTATCATGTAAATCGCACCGTTAGCAACGCTCTGGATAGGCTTGCTAGAATCAAAGTCTGTGTTATCCAAGTTGGTAAAACTCATAACATCTTCAGCATTGAATACCTCATTAAAAACAGGCTGTTGCTGTTTCATTGTAACTAGCGCGTCATCTGAAGTATCAGCAAAATAAACTTCCCACGACCTGACGGTCGGGGTATTCACGGCTTCAAACCAACTTTAGGTTGGTTTGCCCAGCATCTGCTTGGCCTTGGTTTTCAATGTAGCGTTTTATGATCTCTTCGTTGATGCCAACCGTACTGACAAA
>JBBSJF010000057.1:0-7717 GCA_038257495.1 Saccharimonadales bacterium (SeqCode)
AAGCTACCAATCCGAAGAAACGGTGTTCGTGGGTGCGCCTAGCCTACGAGCAGTTTCTGCGGGAACTCACTGAACAACGGGGACTAACGGGGCAAACGCCCCGTTCAGGGGTGGTGGAGTGAAGTGCACGTGGTTCAGATATTTGTCAGGCCAACTTAGTAAACGTGCAACTTTTAGCAAATTTTCTGCTGCCTCACGTTTTGCTTGGTTTTTTTCTGTATTGTGCTGGGAATACTGACTACCAATCACCGTCTTTTGAACTACTTTAAATTGTTCTTTTATGCAGTTTTCGGCATAGCCTGCATCTAAACCCTTAGATGCACCACCTAAAGACTCTTTAATTTCGTTAGCTTCATGCTCTGAAAGCCTGTCTGTGCCAAAGCTAGCATAAATTAAGGATTTGCCGTTTGGTTTTAGAACTCTTGCGCACTCACTCATTGCCTTTGGTAAATCTTCGACTAAACCAATGACATCATCGCAGAATACAAAGTCAAAGATGTTATTGGGGAATGGAATGTCAGTTATAGAACCTTGCTGTATACGAAAGCGATCCTCAATGCCAAGTTCTTTGTTTTGTTTAACTACCATATCTACTAAGAACTTCAATAACTCAACTCCTTCAATTTGGCAGCCTGTCTTTTCTAGTAGCTCACGGCTAACGCCACCATCAGCACAACCAATGTCCAGTACAAGTGCGTCTTCGTCTACTCCATATTTAGCCGCTAGGTCTAGCAGTGAATCTTTTGAAATGGGGTTACAGGTTATGCCTGCTTCATCATATAAATCACCAACTTCTTGGGTATATACGTCTTCTGATGTTATTTTTTTTATCATAGCTAATTCAAACCTTTCTCGGTTATTTAATCCTCTTACAGGTATAATGAATTAGCTTTTAATCATGGTGGTTTAATTATAACAGAGAAGGTATTGATATAAAGTAGTGTTATGAAAAAGACTAACGACCAACAAATAAGCCACTGCTAAAGAGATAGAAGCGGCTTATTGCCTATTTACAAATCTTGGAGGGCCCAGTGAGACTTGAACTCACGACACCCTGCTTAAAAGGCAGGTGCTCTAACCAGCTGAGCTATGGGCCCGCGTCGGCGGGTAATGGTAAGGTAGCCGTACTGCCGACAAAACAAGTTTGACCGGCACTACTCGCTACCTTACCAAGCCACCTCCTTTCATAACTACAAACAGACTAGTCTTGGTTTGAAGTTATGATCCGCTCTATGGAACAAGAAAGCAAGAACCAAAATAACTTCTTACATTATCAGTGTATTTGCAGAAATGTCAATGCTTGGACTTTTTTTCATCATGATCTTTTTTGGGACGCATGGTCCAAAACTGCACAAGACATAGCAGTACGCTCACACTTACTAGCACCACTTGGTACTGCACTACAGACTGCCAAAACACTTGCTGCTCTACGCCGATCCTCACGCTTTCGGGCAGTTGTGGCACTGCAAATAATATTGCCAATAACCCCGCCGCAATTCCTATGGGCACGTTAACTATCCCGGCTTTACCCCGGGATATGCCACGCAAAAACCATAGAACCAACAAGGCAGGCAGCAAGATACACACCAGCCGAACCACTGCTTTCGATATATCTGGGTTAACCCTTACAACCGACTGGACTAATATAATCAACTGGGAAGACGCATACGTATTGAGCACAAAACCTCCCATTAAAGAGAGAGCTACGACTCCTCCTCCGCTACGAAGGACAATAATACCTATAGTAAAAATAGCTGCTATTACACCTAAAATAATTAAACTGGTCATGCTTATACTAATAATACTCTATTAAACTTCAGATGGTGTAGCGAAAGAAGTCTATCTTAATATCTGCAGGGTAGATCCAGGGATAATATTTGCCGTTTTCATCGTGCCGGATTCGAACTCAAGCGCATATTTTACCGGCTCGCTCGGGCAAAACTTTTGAGGAAAAGTAGAAGGACTCACTTCAGGCGCGATCGTTACAACCACGCCATTATCACGAATCCAAGTGATGTCTATGGGGAACTTCATATCTTTCATCCAAAAACAGTATCTACCCGGTTTTTCGAAAGCAAATAAGATAGCCTTGCCGTATAGCGACTCACGCCCTGATAATCCTTGCTCGCGCGCTTCGGGTGTATTAGCAATCTCTAGATTAATCGTTTTGTCACCTACTACCACCCTGGGCTGAGCTACTTGGGCTGGCTCAGGAACCCGTTTAGACGGCCTACCGAACACGCCATAACCAACAGTAACGAGGGCGATAAGAACAACGACGGCAATTAGTACTCTACGCACCAACCTTGTCCTTTCGGTTACGCTGACTTACATTTTTTTCTATATATTCGATGACTTGCTCGGCTATATTCCGGCCAGTAGCCGCCTCTATACCCTCAAACCCAGGAGCAGAGTTTACTTCGAGCACTAAAGGTCCTCGTTTACTTCGCATCATGTCTACCCCGCAGATTGGCAATCCCATAGCTTTTGCGGCTCTCAGTGCCGTACGCCGCTCCTCGTCTGTAAGCTTAATAGACTTACCGGAACCACCCTGATGAATATTTGCACGAAAGTCATCATCTAGACTCTTACGCTCCATACTTGCTATTACTTGGCTACCGACTACAAATGCACGTATATCAGTTCCGGCAGATTCTTCTATAAATTCTTGTACCAGAAAAGCAGTGTCATTAACATAAAAGGCTTGCATCACAGATTTTGCAGCTTTCCTGGTTTCTGCCAGTACTACTCCATTGCCTTCTGTACCGCTTGCAAGCTTAAGAATCATAGGCACACCTAAGTGGTCGATAAGGTCATCAACCTCTGCCGTAGAGCGCGAGAATAATGTTTTAGGAATACCTACTCCCGAGCGGCTTAGCAGCTGTATAGACCGTAACTTATCGCGTGAGCGGCTAATAGCAATTGAGCGAGCCGTAGTATATACGCCCATCATCTCGAACTGCCTCACTATAGCGGTGCCATAAGGGGTCATACCGGGGAGTATCCGCGGTATAATTGCATCTATATCAGCTAATGACTCACCCCTGTATCGTACTTCGGGCTTATTTTGTTCAATATCTACATAACATTCTGGATATTTAATGGCTACGAATTCATGGCCGCGTTTAGTGGCTTCTTCTCGCAACCGACGAATTGTATAACCACGTAAGCGGATTAAGGCTGCTATTTTCATATTTTTCTCTCCGGTGTTTCCTTCAATATCTTGCGTAAACCCGAGGCCAGTCCATCGTATTTTTCTTGCATAAACGTCCCGGACGTTAATTGGGGAATGGCATTGACCTCAAGCACAGGATATCTTCCCGAACCATCTTCTGCAACCACAATATCTACCCCACCCATTTGGCGCCCAAATATCGCGGCAACCCTACACGCTATATTGCGGATTTCCATGGGCAAGTCACTTCCGGTTATAACTGTCGCTATCGCACCTTTAGAAGTATTGTTTAGATGCGTAGTATCGTCACTGCGAGACCGTCGAATAAACAGTTCCGGCTGCTCGCCGGCCATAATAACGCGTAAATCATGCGTGTTGGGTATGTATTCCTGCACTAGAAACAAATTGTGTGTGCCGATAACAGTGCGCTGTAATTCGTTTTTATTTGAAACTAGATAGTTTTGTGTGCCCCGGCTCGCTGCCGCGCGCTTCACAATGCACGGAAAATCTTGTTGCAGCCTGGTAATACTATGAGCGTTTAGACTAAATAGTGTATCAGGCACATCAATACCACCTAAGGCCAGTTGCATCATAGCTGAAAGCTTTGTCGTAGAACGCTGTTGCCCCATCTCGCTATTCCAATAGCGTACTCCTTGAGATTCAAGGTATAGGGCAGTGGCAAAAGCAATGTCGCGTATTAGAGGAATCTTTTTACTATACCAACCATAAGCCAAAATATGGTCGGCGCGCGCAAGGTCGTTCCCTTCGTTATCTGATACCATGATTTTATTCTTGGCTATACTAAAAATAAGGTCTTGCCAGGCCACAAAGCTAACTACAACTGTACCATTGAATCTTGCCGCTAATTCGTGCGCAATGACCTGCGCATCATTCTTGCCAGTTTCTTCTTTTAAGCCAAGTACTATAATTCTTTGTTTCATACATTTTCCTCTTGCTCTGGCATACTATCACACTCAAAAAATAGGTACTTCATATACTCTAGACTCTTGGTAGTTGTCGAAAGAATAGACCAAAGGCCTACATTACCCTCCATATACACAATGTCTTTAGTCAATACCGCACCAGCCACATTAGGTAACCCACCACGAAAAGCCCTTACGCATTCGTCAAATGCCCGCATTTTAGCTTCTTCCGTACTGTGTTTACCAGCTTCTTTTATAATTGGCCATAGTGTCTGAAAGGTTTCTGAAAAATCACGCGGACAGCCGTCTACCCCCCAACCAAGCGCAATTGCCATATAGCGAAACGAACGTTTTAGCCCAAACTGAGGCGCATAAAGTTGTTCGGCAAGAATAGCCAGGCCTTCCTCAAAAACATCCTCTGGCATGATATCTTCATATTTATGCGCACGAGCGGCATGCACAAAAACTTCATGCATAACGACTTGTTTAAAACGAAAAAGACTTTTCGGCTTATAATGAGCTCCTACAAGTACGCGTTTTGAACGTCTGTCGACCATAACATTGCTTGACCCAGGCGAGCTAAACACTTCCCAATCTGTCAACCCGATTACTGCTAATGCTTGACGAAACACATCACGTATATCCTTAGAGGTTCCCAAACAAGTATCATCTAGTTTCTTCAAATACGCTATTTGCTCAGTAAATAGTAAATCAAATATACTTTTGTAGTATGCAAAGGTTTCGTTGTTCGGAAAACAGTTGCCGTTACTACCTGACCAACTAGCTGGTTTTAGACGAGCCAGAATATTACCGTACATATTCTTTTCAGGCACACCATACAATACAGACATTTGTGAGCGAAACTGCTCTAGCAAATTTTTATCTTGGTTATCTTGAGCGAGCCGTATATACGTATGTAATAATCCGAGTGACAGCTTGGTGCGAGTCGATTTTGGATAGTTCGTCGCTGCCTTAGCTAGAGCATGGTCAAGCGTTTCTAGTTTTGGAAGTTTGCGTACATAGAATAGGCCAGGGTTTTTGGTAACGTCTGCTAGGAAGGCATTTCTCGTACTGTCTAGATTGCCTACTCGGAAGAAAGAGTAATACGACGCTGGATATATAATAGACTGCGTGATCTGCGGTATTTTAGAACCAAGCTCTTTACGCGGCATCAGGTAAAACTCCTAGCTTCTGTAATAGTTCAATGTGCCGCATATTACTAATATCGAACTTACCTCTGTCGCCAAAATCTATCATTTCCGGCCTGTTTCTCGCTGCTTTCCAGCACGCAATATTTCCTTCTAAATAAACCATATCCTTTAGATATGCCCCGCCCTGGCCATTTGTTCCTTTTAATACTCGCTTTAGCAGATCCCAAGTACGTCTTGTGGCTACTGCATCGGCTTTTTGCGGATCGTCTGGTCTTTTGACGCGTTCGTACAACACATCTACAGCGTTCATGATTGCGTACACTTCTGCAAAGCTCCTAGGCGCAGTCGTAGCACCAAACCCTAGAGAGATTGCAAGGTGTCGGCGTACAATATCGTTCCAACGAAGCGTACCCGAGAATGATTCTGCAGAATCATATGGCAACTGTTCTCGTATAACCGATCGTCCCTCATTGCCACTCTCGTATATATCAAGACCATTACCTGATAAAGCAAGTTTGCCTCGATACCCATTGATCGCTTCTAGAGCATGCGTCCATTCGTGACCAGGTCCAAGGCCGACAAAACGTTTTACTGGCATATTGTACTTGCCAGGAACCTCTAGCTCCTTCTTGCCCTGGTTCACGCCCCATGTAGAACCGGTAGCCACCACTATGCGGTAATCCTCTGCCCCTATATTACGCCTTACCTGTTCAAGGATGGGGGTGCCTACGTCGGGCTTAATTGGTCCCTCAGGGATCTCTACGCCGGCTAGCAATAATGTATAAAAACCTCCTGCGCTATAATGAGCTTCCCTAACCTCCTGAAAAGTTTCTGCATCTGGTAGTAATATGGACGAATCTCCTTCTGAAGAATCTGGCATAAGCTCTAGCAGGTGCGCTGCTGCTTCTCTTATAGATGCAACATCATTTTTCAGATGCTGCATAGCCGATTCTCTAAACCAAGCGACAGTAGCCAAGTGTATTTCTGGGCTAGGGTTACCGTATATGAAGGTATTATAATGACGAAAACGGCCACTATTGCCTGCATGCGCAGCTCTTGCCATACGAATATTGGCTATCAGTTCATTTATTTTCCATATGTACGAATTAACTACTTCTGGGGCTTGTTCTTTAGATGATATAACTTGTTCTTTGAGTGCCAAAAGCGCCTCTTCCTCGGCATCCAACTGCTCCAAATCTAATGCTGCTGGCTCCAAGTTGGGCGATTCTTGACACTCTGAAGCCATAAATGCCTCTTTCTTTTCGGCCTCTGGTACTCCTTTTACGGTAAGTAGTTTATAGATTTGAGAGGAATGTACATCGATACTACCTAAGGAGGCTGCCAACTCAGCGTCTACCGAAGGTACTTCGGGGACAAGTAAAGATACGCGTACAGCTTCTGACATGTATATATTATAACACAAACTTACTGCTGAAGCAATTCTTTGAGATAGTCGGCAAATGCGCTTACTTTTTGTTCTGGGAAGCCACCCGTAGTGAGCTGCGGAGAAGAGTTAACCTCCATTATGTAGTGATCGTTAGTGACCTTATCAAAGATAAGATCTACACCAGCTAAGTCAATCTGATCAAGATGAGCTGCTTTTATCATATCTTCCTGTACCTCAGGGCTAATCTCGGAAAGATCTACAAGTCTGGATACACCTCCTTGAGAGGTGTTGTTCAAATGGTTACCCTCTACGGCAGAACGATGGAAGACCACGCGAATTTTGCTTCCCATTATTAAACAACGATAATCTCCATCATTTGGTATAAACTTCTGTGCTACAAACTCCAGTAAGGGGTGCTCATTAAGTATTTGGCAGAGCTGCTCATAACTTTTTACTAAGTAGTTACCACCACCTTTGCGTCCCTGGATATCCTTAAATATAAACGGATAGCCAAGCGGGCTGTCGTCTGAAAAAAGCTGACGATACTGCGCCGCAGAAGTAAATATACTCGGGATAACTGGCAAACTGTGAGCTGTGCGCCTGAAATCGCTTGAAACTTTAGAGTATGCACCTGGACGATACATGGCATCTATGTACGGTATTTCATGTAATCGAAGAAGCTGCACGCAACACGAAGCTCTAGTACGCTGATCGCGGACCGTGCGGAACATTACCAAGTCATATAGCGAAAGGTCCGTGCCCGCTAGCGGATTATATATGCGCAGTCGTTTTCCGTCGTTAACATACACAAGATCCTGTAATGACTCTATGTCTACGGCAATATTATCAGTGTCTAGATATTTTTGGATCGTATCCCTAAATGGATACCAATTACGATTCTTGGGGTTTTCGGGCCGTTCATGAACAAGTATTAAAACTCTTTTGGCAGCATTGATAGACATTTATTGCTACCATAGTACAATATGCCAACTCATAAACCCAGCCTACAGGTACGCGAGCCTCAAGCTGAGGGCTCGGTTCTAAGCTGCGACTATATTTATAACCGGATCACATACACTCA
>JBBSJF010000058.1:0-7662 GCA_038257495.1 Saccharimonadales bacterium (SeqCode)
TAGTATACGCGGGCTACAGAAGTAGCGTATAATAATTTGGTTTATGAGCGATGTTATTTCGATTAAGGGTGCGCGGGAGCATAACCTCAAGGATATTAGCCTTGATATTCCTCGTGGCAAACTAGTGGTTATTACTGGTCTCAGCGGTTCAGGCAAATCTAGTCTGGCTTTTGATACGATTTATGCTGAAGGGCAGCGCCGCTACGTAGAAAGTTTGAGCGCTTATGCCAGACAATTTTTAGGGCTTATGGAAAAGCCAGACGTAGACCAGATAGATGGGCTGAGTCCGGCGATATCTATAGATCAAAAGTCTAGTAGTCGCAATCCGCGTAGCACCGTTGCTACGGTAACCGAAATATACGATTATCTTCGGTTATTATTCGCGAGAGTCGGCATACCTCATTGCCCCGTATGTGGCAAAACAGTCTCTCGGCAGACTACCACGGCAATCGTAGATCAGGTTATGCAACTTCCAGCGGGTACGAAAATGATGGTACTGGCTCCTATCGTTAGCGACAAAAAAGGTCAGTTCGAGCATATTCCCGAACAGTATCAACGCATGGGTTATGCACGTGCTCGGGTAGATCGCGTGGTATACGCTCTTGATGAGTGGCCAGAGCTAGATAGAAAATACAAACATACGATCGAGATAGTGGTAGACCGTTTGATAAACGAAGAGTCGGCTATCAGCCGTTTAACACAGAGCGTAGAGCAAGCATTGCAGATGTGCGAGGGCAGACTGCGTATTTTGAATGCAGATACCAACGATTCCCACGATTTTTCACTTATGTATGCCTGCATAGACCACCCGGAGGTCTCCATACCGGAGCTTGAGCCTCGAACCTTTAGTTTTAATAGTCCACATGGTGCCTGTAACGTCTGTACAGGGCTTGGTACGCGCCTGGAGGTCGATCCTGAGCTTGTGATACCAAATGGGCGCTTGACCATAGCAGAGGGCGCCATACGGCCTTACAACAGGGTCAATATGGACGCCTGGTATATGAAAAAGATGGCAGCCGTTGCCGACAGTCACAATTTTAGCCTGCATGTACCTACGGGCGATCTTACGGCTGGTAGTATAGAAAAACTGTTATATGGCACAGGAAGTGAAGTCTATAAGGTGTCTCTTGGTAGCGGTCGGTCATTTGATACAACGTACGAAGGCGTCGTTCCTAACCTGGAGCGCCGCCATAAAGAGACAGATAGCGACTTTATGCGCCGAGATATCGAACGCTTTATGCAGGAGCGTCCTTGTCATGCGTGTCATGGTAAGCGTCTTAAACCAGAAGTATTAGCAATTACCGTACACGATAAATCGATCATGGATTTGTGTGAACTGTCCATCGACGATGCGTGCAAATTCTTTGAAACGGTTAAGCTGAGCGAAAAAGAGGCAGCCATTGCTAAGCAGATACTAAAAGAAATAAATTCGCGATTAAGCTTCCTGCTAGATGTCGGACTAAATTATCTGACCTTACTACGCAGCGCGAATACTTTGTCGGGAGGAGAAGCCCAACGTATCCGGCTTGCAACGCAGATAGGATCCGGCTTGCAGGGAGTGCTGTATGTACTCGACGAACCTAGTATTGGTCTACACCAGCGAGACAACGAGCGGCTCATACGCACCCTCAAGCATCTGAGGGATCTTGGGAACACGGTTATAGTAGTAGAGCACGACGAAGAGACGATCAAGACTGCGGATTTTTTAGTAGACATTGGTCCCGGAGCCGGTATACATGGGGGGCATATTGTAGCGATGGGCACGCCTGATGAAGTAGCCCATAATCCTAAGAGTACGACAGGACAGTATTTGCTTGGCAAAAAAAGTATCCCAGTACCAAAAAAACGTCGTTCAGGCAGTGGTAAAAAATTGGTTATTAAAGGTGCGCGTGAGAATAATCTTAAAAATGTCACCGTAGATATCCCCTTAGGAAAAATGATAGTTGTCGCTGGTGTTAGCGGCTCGGGCAAGAGTAGCCTGATAAATGATATATTGGCAAATGAGCTGCAAGCAAGGCTAATGAGGGCTAATGTGGTACCTGGACGACATGACGAGATAGAAGGTATAAAACAGTTAGATAAAACTATAGTTATAGATCAGTCGCCGATAGGCAGGACACCTCGCAGTAACCCCGCCACCTACACAGGTTTATTTACACCTATACGTGAACTATTTGCAGGTTTGCCCGAGGCAAAAATACGCGGGTATAGTGCCGGGAGGTTTAGTTTTAATGTGCGTGGTGGACGCTGTGAAAACTGTCAAGGTGACGGTATTATCAAGATAGAGATGCACTTCTTACCAGATGTATATGTGCCATGTGACGAATGTAACGGCAAGCGCTATAACCGAGAAGCGTTAGAGATTACCTATAAAGGTAAGAACATAAGCGACGTACTTCATATGACATGCGAAGTTGCATTAGACTTTTTTGCTAATATCCCGACTATTGCCCGCAAGTTGCAAACGTTAGTCGATGTAGGCTTAGGATATATTTCGCTGGGGCAGTCTGCGACGACGCTTTCTGGCGGAGAAGCCCAGAGGGTAAAACTGGCAACCGAGCTGTCTAAGCGCCCTACAGGACGTACTCTGTATATTTTGGACGAACCAACTACGGGGCTTCATATGGAAGACGTAAACAAGCTGATGGGTGTGCTGCATGCGCTTGTTGATACCGGCAACAGCATGGTTATTATCGAGCATAACCTCGATGTGATCAAAAATGCAGATCATATCATCGATATGGGCCCAGAAGGCGGCTCGGGTGGTGGATACGTGGTGGCGATTGGTACCCCTGAGCAAGTGGCAAAAAATAAAAACTCGTTCACGGGCTCGTTCTTAGCCAAGATGTTGTAGCTCCTCGTTCAGTTAGTCGATTTTTTTGTTGAGAAAAATGTTTCGTATACCTAGCTTGATCTTTTGCCATAGTAGGTGGCGCGTTTCTTTCTCTTTTAATAAATGGTAGACGGCGGGCACAAAGGTAATACTGACAACAAGAATCATTAAAGGCAGAAAATATTTTTCAATTACTTCTGGTTCGACAAGGTCGCCCAAGAAATAACCGAGCATTGTAACTCCCGCACCCCAGAGCACTCCACCAATAATATTGTAGGCAATAAAGCGTTTTCTGGGCATTTTGCCTATACCAGCTACCAGTAGGGCAAATGTTCGAATTATCGGTATAAAACGTGCCAATATAATCGTTTTACCACCATGCTTTTCGTAAAATCTTTCTGCTTGTTCTACATATTCCTTGCGAAAAAAGAGTCCATCAGACTTCTTAAATACTCGTGGTCCCGTACGTCTACCTATACTATAGCCAACATTATCACCGATTATAGCCGCCAGTACGACCGCTATAAGTAATAGGGGCAGCGAGAATTTTCCCTGTGCAGCAAAGAAGCCAGCGGAAAGCAGCAGTGTATCTCCCGGTAAGAAAAAGCCTGCGAGTAACCCAGATTCGGCAAATACGATGCCTGCAATAAGCAAAATACCGCCACTTTCAATAAGATCTGATGGGTTTAGGAGAGACATATAAACTTTAGTATACCTAAAACATCTGTTATTTGTTATAATACTAGTCTGAATTGGAGGTCCTAGTGTCTGATACTATTAGTGTTAAAGCAGTTAAACGTGAAATTTTTGGTAAAAAACTACGCAGTGTCCGCGAAGATGGTCTCGTACCAGCCGTGCTGCACAACCATGGAAAAGAAAGTATCCATGTGTCTATTGACGCAAAAGAGCTTATACGGGTTAACCAAGAAGCGGGCAAACACAGCCCTGTAGAAATTACGCTCGACAGTAAGCCTCACACCGCACTACTTCGTGACATAGACTATGTCCCGGGTAAGAAACGCATGCTTCACGCCGTATTCCAGTTGGTACGTGCAAATGAAAAAATCGAGACAACCGTACCTCTTGTATTAACTGATGAGATTCCAGCTACCCGCGCAGGTCTGCAGGTCAATGAGCTCCTAAAAGAGCTTGATATTAGAGCACTTACAAAAGATCTCGTAGATCTTATTACGGTCGATGCTAGTAACCTTGTAGAGATAGGCGATAGTATTACAGTTGCAGATATTAAGGCACCGAGCGGCATCGAGATTATTACCGATCTCGAGACGGTCATCGCAAACGTAGAAGCTCTCGTAGACCAAGAAAAAGAAGCAGATGCAGCCGCAGAAGAGCTCGCAGCCGATGCAGACAAGCCGGTAGCAGAGGATGTCCCAGCTACAGAACAAAAAGAAAACGTTGAAGAAGAAATACCAGCTTAACCAAACTGCAAATTTCTAGTCTTTGAGGAATCCACCAGACTGGTGCGCCCACAAGCTGGCATACTCGCCATTATGAGCTAGCAGCTCCTGGTGTGACCCCATTTCTTTTATCTTGCCATCTTCGATAAGAACGATCCTGTTCATTTTTTGGATTGTACTTAAACGATGGGCTATGACGATAGCCGTTTTATTTTCCATAAGTTTCCAGAGAGCGTCCTGTATAAGCCCCTCACTCTTGCTGTCTAGGGCGCTTGTAGCTTCGTCTAGTACCACTATCGGTGCATCTTTGAGGATTGCCCGCGCAATAGCTATGCGCTGTCTCTGCCCTCCAGAGAGCTTCATACCGCGTTCTCCTACCAGCGTGTCGTAGCCAGTAGGTAGCTTTTCTATAAAGCCATTGGCATTAGCGAGGCGAGCTGCTTCTTTTACTTCTTCTGTGCTTGCGTCGAGCCTACCGTATCGAATGTTTTCCATAATACTGCGGTGGAACATCACAGGTTCCTGCGGCACATAGGCTATGCTACTACGCACGCTAGCCTGCTTAATATCCGTAATACTTTCGCCGTCCAATAGGATTTGTCCCTCGCGTAGATCCATAAGCCGTAAAAGTAGTTTCGTAAGTGTAGTTTTTCCCGATCCCGAGTGTCCAACTAGTCCTATCTTTTCCCCAGGTGCAATCTGCAGATTAAACTTCTCGAATAGTGCCGTTCTCTTCCCTTCGTGATACTGAAAACTTACATCATGAAATACTATCTCTCCCTGGCTCGGACGAAAAGCTTTCGCACCCGGCTTATCTACAATCTCATCAGGCTGTAGTAGTATTTCTACCATTTCAGTGGCATCAGTAAAAGATTGTTCTATCCGTCTTGTAACGCTGGATGTTTTAAAAAAGCTGTCATTTATCTTAAAAAGATATGCCTGCAGAATAATAAGCGTACTTATGGGCATTAATGATTTGCGTATGCTTATTGCTGACATACCAATCACAATAATCTGCAAAATACCCCCTAGTATTAGTATTAAAGAGCCATTATCAACGCTTATTTCCCAATATCTAACATTGTATCTCTGTTTTTTGTCACTTTCTCTATAAAACTTGCGTCGTTCATGTTGTTGTCGCGAGAAGAATAACACGCTGCTCATATTAGATAAACTATCCGCTAGGTGCGCAGTATAAATACTTTCTTGAACTGCTGCCCTCTCTCTTAACGGCTTGCGATTGCGAGATTGCCTAAGAATAATTATCCCGAACACAACGACAAGTACTAATACTACCAACGCAATTTGCTTGTCAAAGTACGCAATCACTACTATAGCCGCGGTGAAGTTCACGACAATCCCTAGTAGACCATCAAAAAAGGAATCTGTTAGCCCGAGGTATGCTTTTGAGAAACGACCAAGCTTTGCTACAAGTGACCCTGAAAATGTATTGGTATGAAAATTGTAGGAACTGTTTAGTAGTTTCTCGTAAGCTGATACTTCCAGGTCTCTCCACACAGGACCCTGAAGGTTAGCTAATGAATTAAATGCGATGGTATTAAAAATGATTCCCAAAGCAATGGTAGCTGCTAGGAGCCCAAGGTATTTTAAAAATTCTGCGGTAGAGAATTGATCTTGTTTATAGAGTATGTCTGTTATTTTAGCGAGCCATAAAGGGGTAATAATAAAAAGCGTTATATTATAGGGTATGGACACGAATGATAAGACCAGTTGGCGAGGGTATCTCTTACTGGCATTCCAGAATAGTTTAATAATTTCGAAAGATATAGTTCTTTTTTTGACCATGCGTAACTCCAGGTTATTTACTATACCTTCTTGCAGCGCATTTAAGAAGTAAATTATGCTATAATTGACTACCAATAATGCATAAAATCATCCTCTATTATAAGTTTGTTAAAATTGCCGATCCGGAAACTATTATGTTCTGGCAGCGGGCATTATGCGAAAAACTAAACCTTCGTGGGCGGATCATAATCGCGAGCGTGGGTATAAACGGTACTGTCGGTGGCGACATAAAAGACGTTAAGGCCTATGTAAAGCAAATGAAAACGCATACGTTATTTAAAAACACAGAATATAAATGGAGCGATGGCATGCGCGAAGATTTTCCCAAACTTTCTATCAAAGTACGAGACGAGCTTGTAACGCTTGCGCCCGGAGAACAGTTCGACGTTTTTAAAAGTACAAAGGGTTTACGACCAAAGGCTTGGCATAAATACCTTTCTGATAACCCTGACGTAACCATTTTGGATGCTCGTAACGAATACGAAAGCGAGATCGGTGCATTTAGAGGCAAGAACGTTATAAAACCCAATATCAAAAAGTTTAGCCAAATAAAGGAAACATTAAAAAACCTGCCGAAGGATAAGCCGATAGCCACCTACTGTACCGGAGACATAAGGTGCGAATACCTGAGCGCCTACATGAAGCATACTGGTTTCGAGGAGGTGTACCATCTAGACGGTGGAATAGTAAAATACGGGCAAGAATTTAAAGATCAGGGATTGTGGGACGGTAAGTGCTACGTATTTGATAAAAGAATCAAAATAGGATTTTCCGACGATAGTATAGACATCGGTTTATGCGTACATTGCAACGGCACGACAAGCGATCAGATAAACTGCTCCAATAATACATGCAATAAACAAGTTGTAGCATGTGGTGAATGTAGTACCAAAATAGCTTATTGTGAGAATATAAAATGCACCAATATAACAGTAACTACATAAAAACGGTCGCATAGATTAGAATGTATATATGAAAAGGATAGAGCGGGACAAAAATACGCCTAGCTATGTTCCCGATTACGTAGCTTTGTCTATTACTGATATACATTTTGACTACTTAAAAAGCCAAGGTATTAAATACGTTGCTTTTGATGTAGATAACACTCTGGTGCCTTACTTTGGCATAGAACTTAGCGACGCGACAAAAAAACACTTAATGATCGAGATGAGCAAGTTTAAGGCCTGGTGCATAGCGAGTAATAGGATTACCCCGAACTTAAGCCCGATGGCTTTAAGCTTTGGAGCCGGTATCGTGCCTGCTAAGTTGTTTAGGAGAAAACCAAGCCGCAGATACTATCGTCGTGTTTTAAAACATTTGCATGCAAAACCAGAAGAAGTGGTAATGATCGGCGATAAACTCATTGCGGACGTATGGGGTGCAAGGCGAATGGGTATGCATACGGTGTGGGTGGAGCGCATCGGTAAAGATATGGTAATTGAAAGACTGTTTAGAACTCGGTGGATCGAATTTTTCCTCATGCGCAAATATCTAAAAAAAGCCAAATTAGTAGAATGACACATGAAGACAAACTAAAGCTTTTACCAAAAACTCCTGGCGTATATTTTCATAAGAGTAGTAGTGGTGAGGTTATTTATGTTGGCA
>JBBSJF010000059.1:0-7504 GCA_038257495.1 Saccharimonadales bacterium (SeqCode)
TCATACCGTCTGATTGCCAAGCATAGTGGTAAATGTATCGATGTGGCGGCTCGTGGTACCGGCGATGGAGTTAATATCCTCCAGTGGAGTTGCCATGGGCAATCACACCAAGGGTTTATGTTTGGGGTGTTGTAGGGGGAGGAGAAACCGGCTAGAGTGATACGCTCTTGCCGCGTAGTGTAATGAGGCGGTCTTTTCGAAGGCCATCCAGCACACTCTCTAAGCGCTCGTCTTTGACCATCATGCATAAATCATCTTGGAGTATAGGACCCCCATGTAAAAGCCTTAACACCCTGCCACGTAGTTCCCTGAAGCTACCTTCAAATTGAGGCTGTTTCACGTAAGTGCTGCTGGCACGAGAAATATTTCCGTACTGCGCTTTTATATAGGTTCCGTAATCCATAAGGGCGTAATACCACTCCCTTGGATGCTCTTTATCAAGCGTTTCTAAAACGAAGGGGATCAGCTGCGCATCCGAAACGTCTATTCTACCTTTAAAAAAATGGTGGATATAAACTGTGCGGATATTCGTCTCAATAAACACTTCTGGTAGGTTATAGCTGTACACCAGGATGGCTTTTGCTGTATTTTCGCCTATACCTTTTTGAGATACCAGCAGATCGTACGTCCAAGGAGTATTTGATGTAGAGAGTGTACGTGCAGCCTCGTGCAAATATCTTGCCCGACGGTTATAGCCCAATCCACTCCAATCTATGAGTACATCTGCTAATTTTGCCTCAGCCAAATCTGTAATACTTGGGTAATGCTCTAGAAAAAGTTTGTATTTTTCCACAACTCGAGTCACTTGGGTTTGCTGAAGCATTATCTCGGATATAAGTATCTTATAAGGATCAAACCAGTTATTTTCTCCGGGTTGTCTCCAAGGCAAGATACGACCATGATTTTGGTAATATTTCCACACTTGCTCTATAAATACATTTCTATCTGTCATACAATGGATATAACTCTATGATTGATTATTTTGTGCGTCAAGTAAAACGCCTGGCTATCCTGATCCCCGGTCTTGTATTGGCCATTATTACCGCCAAGGAGGTGTATCCATTTTTAGATAAACGCATACCTGCCAGTCTTGCCGTATTAGTAACATACGTCTTCACTGCATACGTCATTATTCCAGGTGCAATCAGGCTATATCGTATTATCATCCAACCAAAACATATACCTTTATATTCTACTACTCCGGACGGTTTCGCCTGTGACCCTATTCATATTGGCATAGTTGCTACTCTGCCCGAGCTCAGACGTAGCATGAAACGAGCAGGTTGGTATTATGCTGATAAAAAAAGTCTATCTTCTCTATATAAAGTATTACTCGCTTTTTTCACAGGAGTACGATACAAAAATGCTCCCTTTAGTACCCTCTATCTTTTTGGAAGAGGTCAAGATATTGGTTTCCAAAAACCCACAGACGATTCAGGCAATCCTTTGCATCGTCATCATGTAAGGTTCTGGGCATGTACCTATGGTCAAGGGAGTAACTCTTTATTTCATCAAGATGTAAAATTTTGGCATAATCTTTTCCCGGATAAGAATACTACTGATAAGTCATACTTATGGGTTGGAGCAGCGTCCCTAGATATTGGCGTTGGTATCATACGGCATAACGGTCAGATTACACATAGAATCCACCCCGATGCGGACAGTGAGCGCGATTTGATCATTAAAGACTTAGAGAAGGCCGACATGGTTAAGGTGGTAAATAACCTGCGAGCAGGCAAGCCCTATGAAATACGCAATCGTGTCATAGGCGGCAAACTTCGCTCAGATGGTAGTCTCAAGGTAGTAGAATTGAAGTAACTTTAAAAGCTTCTAACTCCTATTAGAAGCCAGCCAGTGCATAACCACAGCCGCGCTAATCCACTGCGGGAAGATAACGTAAAATGCGTCACCAGCAGAATGAGACGTACGGTACACGGCAATCGGAACGGTCAATAGAAATAGAGTGAAGGGTATATACGTTAGCCATCCTTGCACACTGCATGGCAAGTAGCTACCTCTAACTTTTATAAACCATTTTGAAGGTTTTTTCTTTTTCATCGCTAGTATCCTTTATGGTCCACCGACCCCGTATTAGTGACGTCTTTAATCTTTCTCACTTCGCCCCCATCGATACTCATGACATAATCGGCGACTTCTCTTCCATCGCTTATACGAAATACTAAAGAAGAATCATTAAGCCAGTACACGGGATACTTAATTCCGGGACGCTGAAGTAACTCTTTGTCTTTCTTTTCGACAAGATCATAGCCAAGTAAAACCCCTTTACCATCACGTTCATCTACCCATAAACTCGTTTTATTGCCCGGGGAATCAATATACAAACGGCTCTTAATATTAGCTGGTTGCCCTAAAAGTTTTTGTGGTTCTTTATCGCCCAGTTTATAGTCGTACCAATCTTTTGCACTGGCAATAACAAGCTTGTCGTATTCTGTCCTAAAAACATTCCAGGTTTCCTTGTCAAAAATTGTCTGCTTAGATAATCCGTCGGTTTTTATCTTGAATAATCCAGATTCTCCCATCTTGTCTTTATAGATATTACTCGGCGCATAGTATACAGAGTCGCCAATGGATATAACGTCGTTGAAGAAGTTAGTGCTGGCAAGCTCTTTCTTCTCTTCGGACTGCACATCGTAACTAAGCAGTTTATGCCTATCTGGATTACTGGCACTGGCTCCATCGCTAATTGCTACATACACAAGCCTGTCTTGCGCCCAATCCACGACCTGTACCCGCTCACTCAAAGCTACTCGCGTACGCTCGCCATTATCTACATTTACCGTATACAGGCTACTTAATAGGTACCCGTCTTTGTTACGCTGCCCGTCCCTCGTGGACACATAAGCTACGATATTTTTTAGAGGGTGCGAAACAACCGCCATATCTTCACGTTCTTTACCCGTACCAGCTAACAACACCGATTCGTTTTTGCCATCAATATCAATTTTATAAAGATCATAGTTACCCGAACGCTTACTAACAAACACATGCTGTTTACGAGGCACTACTGGGATGATTTTCTGCGAAGTATCTTTTACTATAAGAACTTCTTTCCTGTAGCTTGGGTTATCCAGTGTAATTTCTGGATCTTTTTCTCCGTTATCATCAATAGCCAACGAAACCTTACCTTCTTTATCACTCAGAGCGCTAAACTCGCCGCTATCTAGTTCTATGCCCTGTAAGGGCTTACCGGATAGATAGTCTTGTATTACAAAGAGGTAGATCGTGCCCGTAGCCGTAAGTTTAACGTCCCCTAACGGATTGCTCCCCCAGCCAAGTATCAAGTCCCGCTCCTGAGTTGCATATGCGCGTCGCTTAATAATTAACTTCGTTTTTCCGTGCCGCAGACCTGCCAGGTTGGCGTTACCTTCCTGATCCGTCTTGATGGTTTGACCACCTAGGCTGATCTCCACATTTTTGAGGGGCTGCGTATTGGACTCATCACTAATACGAATACTCGCCCGAGAGCGCACCCCAGCAGTATTAAGCAGGAAATAGCGACTGGAAGGCCAAAGTATAATCCCTAGGATCAAAATAATAAAAAATATAAATCCGCCAATACGCGTTATTTTATGCCTCCACCACCAGCTTATGAATCGCTTTAAAAAGAACGGCTTTTTCTCCTTAGAGTGCACGTTCTCACTAGCTTCTTTTTTGGCATCTTGCACGGCAAGTAGCTCATCACTTTCAGAAGACACAATATCGTCTACGGCATCATCAGTAGATTCATCTTCTATTTCAGCAACTATAGGCAGCTTTTGCAAATAGTCTTCGCTAGAGACTATTCCACTGGCGTTCTCCTCGGGAACAGTATCGGGAGATATTGCGTTGTTCTCCTCTGGATTATTTATGACTTCTAGTGGCACGTCATCGGCTGGGCTGACTGCCAGATTCTGAGACAGGTCTTGCTTTATTTGTTCCGGATCTAGCTCCGGAGCGGTTGTAGCTTCTTTGTGTTCTTCAATGATCTTAATCTTTTGAGGCGCCGGAACTGTAGGCTTATCAATAGAGGAAGCAGCCTCAAGAGGCGGAGGACCCATCAGCTCACGTATACGCTCGAGGTCTATGTCTTCTTTATTTGCTAATTTTTCTTCAGCTTCTTCTGATTGTTTTGCCATATGTTATAAGCACTAGCATAACAGATTGAGTGGCCTTTTTACTAGCCCTACTAAGGTAATAATTCTTCAGAGTTCGTAAAGTCTGTAGAATAATCCAGTTGGTTCATTACCCAAAAACCACAAACGAACACGATACAAAGAAGTAGTATGAGCACGATTTCTAAACTAATACCAGATTGTTTAGTACTGGATGTAATTTCCGAAGCTAGCACCGGCGAACCAACCACTTTAAGAGTCGTAGAGTTGGATTGGACTGCCCGAGGAGACTGAATAACATCGGAGGTTCCGTCGCTAGGCTGAAAGCTACTTGCCTCATTTCCTGAAGATATGGAAGAACTTGTTTGTGGGTTACCTGTACTTGGCACCGATTGTTGTTGTTGCAGTGGTTCATTCATAACTTTTACTAAGTATACTGGACTTACGCAAAATATCGCGATTTCTGGGGTAAATATGGACGAGCGAAAACTTTCGTGTTTCTAGAGGAGTAGTCATAGCTACGCCGAAAGAAAGACGAAAGTTTGCAGCCGTTCATATTTGACGCAGGAACGTGGTATTTTGCGTACGTCTAGTAGAGCTTAAGCCTTGTAGTATGAGATAATCATAAGATGAAAAAATATGTATACATCGTGCCGATAACACTCGTTATAATTCTTCTCTGTGCAGCCGGGCTGTACTATGTGAGTTACGGTCGTAAGGTCGCTAACGACTCTATTGATGCCATACCCGGAACGCCCGTGACCATGATGACACAAGAATTAGCCATGGAGCCTGATACTAGTGGTACGCAGAACAATCCTCCATCGCCAACCACTCCGCCTAGTCCAGAGCCCGTAGTGGCCAAAAACCCCACATTTACTATTGCGGGTATCAGTGGTCGAAAAGTTAGTGGTAGTGGTAGCATTATCACTACCAGTGAAGGCAAATTTATACGCTTAGAAGCAGATTTTACCAGCAGCACCGCAGCCCCAGATAACCGTGTATATCTTGGCGATGCAAATGGCCACCAGGTCGAAATTGCTAAACTTAAAGCCCCTTCCGGCGCTCAGAACTTTGCGATACCGAACACAATCGATATAAGTAAGTACACGCATGTCTGGATTCACTGTAAAGCCTATAACACCACGTACGGAGTCGGCGAAATAATCAGGTAGAGGCTATACGGGCTCAACGTCAAGATAAATATCAACGCCGGCTTTTATGGCTTCCTCAAGATGAGATTGCTCGTACTTGGCATTATGTAAGCGTTCATACAGCCCTAGCTCACGATTATCCATCAAACGTATAAAAGTATGGGTTAATAGTCATTCCGTGTTGTTGCTAAAGCTTAAAAGCAGTTAAAAATACGGACAGGTTTCTTCGTCATGGGTTCGTTATTCTTGTAGGTACTAACTAAACAAGGAGAAACGAATATGACTCGAAAGAGCTGTCCGTATTGCTATTGTATCAACGTGAACAAACACGGGAAAACGCATGGCAGACAACGCTATGAATGCCAAGACTGCTACACGACATGGTCAAATCTATCACGGCAAGAAATGAGCATCAGGAAGTTGTGGCGTGAGTACGCTATGCAGGGCGCAAGTATCGCTACGCTCGCAGAACGACGCCACAAAAGCCCTGCAACAATCCGAAGGGTCATTGCTGGTTACTGCGTTGAGAATTGGTTGTCCAGGCCACGACCAGTCACGGTCATTCTGGACGTTACCTACTTCAAGGGTTTTGGCGTACTAGTAGCGTACGATCCTTATGCCAAGCAAACCAAAGGCTATGACAGAGTACTATATTATGCTGTACTTGACGGCACGGAACGAACCCGGGATTACGACATCGCAACAGATACAATTGAGTCAATGGGCTTCAAGATTCAGGCGGCCGTCATAGACGGTCGCCGTGGCGTACGGCAGATGCTGGAGCGCAAGGGTATCCCAGTGCAGCACTGCCAGTTTCACCAGCTGCTTACCATAACCCAGTGCTTAACGAAGCGACCCATAATCCTCCAGAATAAAGAGCTAAGGTGCATTGCGTTGATGCTCACCCGAGCCACCAAAGACGAGTTTACAGCTGCCCTAGACGAATGGTATGCCGATCACGGAGACTGGCTCAAAGAACGTACATATGACCCAACAACTGGCCGTAAACGTTACCAGCACGAACGGACACGGCGAGCTTACTTTAGTCTGCAAAGAAATCTGAACTACTTGTTTACCTGGCAGGATGAAGATCTCAGAAACCAAGGCATTCGAATTCCCAATACAACCAACTCACTGGATGGTCAGTTTGGTGTTTGGAAGCGACGCATTAACAAACACCCAGGAGCCTCAAAACAACGAATAATTACGATGCTCCGTAGTTTCTTCTCTGAGGGAACAGATTAGGAAAACAACATTATTTGAGTATTAACCCAAAAGTATCGAGATCTATCTCACATCTAGCGTATCTCTTAATATCTGCGATTACTCCTGGATATTTTTGATCATACGTCTCTAGTATTAAGGCTGCCAAACAATGATTGTCTGCGGTAAAAGCGTCAACATAGCCTTCAGGACGGCTTAGCAAATGCCCTGGCAATACCAACCCAATATCATTATCCGCACCAATCAACCATATTTCAGAGTCGGCAACTGGGTGATAAAGAGAGCTCGCCATTAATGTAGCAAAGCCTTCTCCCCACACACTACCTACAAAGTCATTATCACTTGAGATAGTAGTGAATGGATTTTCTGTTGTACCAAAGTCGGATTCAAGAGGTATTACACGACTTATGACACCGAACTCATCCAGATCTACGCGCACTCTTTCGACGCTACGAACCAAAGAATGACCCAGTTCATGCCCAAGAATTATTCTTGAAAACTCTTCGTCAAGAGCCGCCACTTCTACATCATCATGAGAGCCTATGCGCATACTTGGATCAACAAACAGAACTAAGCCAAGATCAGAATTATGAGAAGTCAAAGAGCTATAGTGGTCACGCTTATTTTCAATACCCTCAAATACTCCGCCCGTTAGTACACCGCCTTGTTTCAGTATGCTTATCAGCAGGTCTAAAGATTCGGGATCATCCGGTATAACGGCAACAGGAGAGGTCTCAAAGCCTAAATCCGCAAAATGCTTACGTTGTTCGAACGGATCAATCCTGCTTGATACCGGTCTTTCGGGGAACGCATCAAGCACTGCTTGTTGAGTCTCTCTGCGCCAACGCTCTAATTCTGCTATCACACCTTGCGCATCTTCTACCACAGAACCTGTATGGTCATACACCTCGTATATTCGAGGGCGCAAGTTAACATCCTCGAGACATGTCTCATTTCCGGCTCTAACTGCTTCCCTAGGCATAGTAGCTGCCAAAATGGATTAATTTCATGTAA
>JBBSJF010000060.1:0-7382 GCA_038257495.1 Saccharimonadales bacterium (SeqCode)
ATTTAAGACCTCATGAACAAAAATTGCTACGTGCAGTCTTTCCAAGCGTGACTTTAGGCGAAAAAATAGCTGTCGGTAGTATAGATAGAGCTACAATGTCTAAAGAGGTAGAATCGATCCGCAAAGAATTGTCAGATGTCTTAACTGCCGGTGACGAGACTAAATATTTTTCTCGTAATCCTCGTACGGCAAAATCAGTGCTAAGAGGATTGGGTATCGTAATGATTGGCTCGGTATTTTTTCTGTTTGTAGATGTTGGTTTTGCGATAGGACGAGTCCTGGGGGGTATATCGTTATTATTATTTGCGCAGCTTATGCATAAACGCTCGCGCCTAGGGGTGGATACGCTGGATAACATAAAAGGTCTAAAACTCTATATGGAAACGGCCGAGGAAGACAGGATGGATAAATTACAGAGCGTAGATCGACCATTCGCGGCACCGTCAAAAACAGTAGATTTATACGAAAAATTACTACCCTTCGCTGTAGCGTTAGGTGTAGAAAACTCCTGGAGTAAACAGTTCGAAGGTATATACCAGGCGCCTCCAGATTGGTACGCAGGGAACTTTACGGCATTTAATATGATCATGCTTTCCGATGCACTAGGGTCTACTGTTAGTGCGTCATCTGCAAGTTTTTCTCCTCCATCTAGTTCGGGCGGTTCTGGTTTTTCTGGAGGTGGTGGATTCTCGGGTGGCGGAGGCGGTGGCGGAGGCGGTGGCGGGTGGTAAATTGATTTGCATACAATACTTAACATGTTAAGCTATAATTTATGAACTATATACTGCGAATTTTAAAATCTACCACTGAACTCTGGAAGTACTACCTAAGTATTGGTATATTTTCCATATTATTGTCACTTGCAAGCTTATTACAGCCGCTGCTTACGGGTAAAGCAATAGATGAGATCCGAAAAGGTACATCTGCCGATATGCAGCTCATAACCATACTGGTAGTGATTATATTCCTGCAGGATTTTGGGACGACGATATTTAGTAATATTGGTGGTTATATTGGCGACATGATGGCAGCTCGGCTTTATAAAATACTTGGAAAAAATTATTACCAACACTTAATGAATTTGCCACAACACTATTTCGATACAGAATTATCCGGGAAAATTATAAATAGGCTAAGTAGGTCTATCACACAAATCGTCGGGTTCATGCAGATAATGAGCAATGGTTTTTTGCAGTTTATATTTAGTACAGTATTTTCACTCATTTTAGTGTTTCGATATAGTTGGCAGGTCGGGTTGCTACTCGCAAGCTTGTATCCGATATATATATGGATGACACTTCGTACTAGTGATACATGGATGAAGTACCAGTCCGAAAAAAATGAGAATCTGGATATGGCGGCAGGGCGTTTTGCTGAAAGCGTCTCGCAGATCAAAGTGGTCAAAAGTTTTGGGCAGCAACTGCGCGAGCTAACGTTTTTTAGCAAGCATGTTGATGAGGCTACGAGGGTAACCAGCCCCCAGAGTAATTACTGGCATAAACAAGACGTATTTCGGCGTGTAGTTTTAAATGTTATTTTCCTAGGTGTCTATATGTTTATATTTTACCAGGGGGCAAGAGGCAGTTTGACTCCCGGTGAAGCTGTAACTTTGTTGCTACTCTCTATACAAATACGCATACCTATATTTACCATTAGCTTTCTTGTAGAAAATACCCAAAAGGCTATTGCAGACAGTAAAGATTATTTCGATGTCATGAGTATCGAACCGGCTATAAAAGACACGCCTCACGCTACTGCCCTGAATGTCGACAAGGGACGAATTGTATTCTCTAATGTTGACTTTCATTATGACGAAAAAGCAAAGGCTATCCTGCAGAATATCAATTTTGAGATTGTGCCCGACTCAAAAGTAGCTCTTGTTGGTGAAAGTGGTGAAGGCAAGACTACGCTGACAAATTTGCTTATGCGTTTATACGAACCACAAAGAGGGAGCATAGAGATAGATGGGCAAGACATACTGCAAGTTACGCAGCATAGTCTTAGGAATAATATAGCGGTCGTATTTCAGGATCCGAGTCTCTTTAGTGGTACTATCCACGAAAATATATCCTACGCAAATATAAACGCCTCAGAAAAGGAAGTACTAGCGGCAGCTAAGGCTGCCAATGCCCATGAGTTTATTGCTAAACTCGAAAAAGGATACGATACGCAAATTGGCGAGCGTGGTCTTAAGCTAAGCGGCGGGCAAAAACAGCGCATAGCTATCGCCCGGGCATTACTAAAAGATGCGCCGATACTCGTACTCGACGAGGCTACCAGTAGCCTCGATAGCCGAAGCGAATCTTTAGTGCAGGAAGCATTGGATAGGTTAATGAAAGGTCGTACGACGATTATCATTGCTCACCGTTTGAGTACTATACAAAAAGTCGACCAGATTATTACGCTGCGTGGAGGCACGGTAGATGAGATCGGATCTCCTGCAAAACTGGCGTCTTCGGGTGGTATATATGCTCAGTTACTTGCACTGCAAAGACTGGGCACGGCTGACCCGAGCGAAAAAACTAAACAGTCTCTCAAAAAGTTTGAAATGCAAGTGTAGCGATAAATACATAGTGACATTATGACCTTGTGCGGTATACTCTACTCTATCAAGTAAGTGAGGGTTTATGACGAAAATACATCAACGTATATTTGCGACAGTCGCGGCATTCGTATTCTTATTGTCGGTAGTTGGTTTTACAGTGTTAGTAATCGCAGATGCAAGTAAAAAGAAAAACGCTCCAAGTGCAGCTGACTTGCAGGCTTTACAAAAGCAAGTAGAGGAGCAGGGACAGCAAGAACAACCTAAGGAAGAAACAGGAGCGAATAAATTGCAAGGAACCACATTAGCTAACTTTACAGCCATAGAAAAAGTAGATGAACTAAAAATTGTAGATCTTGTACCAGGTACGGGTGATGAAGTAAAAGCTGGAGCTACAGTATCAGCTCATTACACGGGTGCAGTCGCGAAGACAGGAAAGATATTTGAAAGTTCTAAAGATCGTGGACAACCAGCTACGTTTCCGCTCGCTAACGTCATCCAGGGGTGGCAAGAAGGCGTGCCAGGCATGAAAGTGGGCGGTACACGTCGACTTATTATACCTGCGGCTAAAGCGTATGGCGAACAGTCCCCGTCAGAAGATATTCCTGCTAATAGCGACCTCGTGTTCGACATTGAATTAACAGCAGTAAAGTAGCTTTACAAAGTATAGTTAGTACTCTATACTGAAATTGCATATAAGGATAAACAATAATGGCAAAAAACATAACAATTTATACGACAAATACCTGCGCATATTGTGTCATGGTCAAAAAATGGCTTCATTCTAAGGGGCATGATTACGTAGAAGTAAATGTAGAAGATAATCCAGAACGAGCCCAAGAAGCCTTTGATATTAGTGGGCAAATGGCGGTTCCCGTAACGGTAGTCACTAAAGATGATGACACTAAGGCAGTCATAGTAGGTTATAACTTAGCACAACTAGCACCTGCGATAAGCTAAATGAGTGTACTAGTATACGGAGCTGAGTGGTGTGCTGACTGCCACCGCACAAAAGACTTTCTAGATACGTACGGAATTACATACGAGTATAAAGATATCGACTCGGATGCAGACATACAATCGGAAATATTATCTTTAACGGGAGGCAATAAGAGTATACCTGTTGTAAAAGTAGACGATGCGTACTGGCAGGAACCATCTAACGAAAAACTAAAGGAAATATTTAAAGTGACCGAAACTGAAGCTTCAGAAAGTAATATATATGATGTGCTAATGGTCGGAGCTGGACCAGCGGCTTTAAGTGCCGCTATCTATACCACCAGAGAAGATTTGAATACTATTCTCTATGAAAAAGGCGCCATAGGTGGGCTTGCGGCTATAACTGACTGGATCGATAACTACCCAGGGTTTGTTGACGGCGTAGCAGGGCTTGAGCTTGCGGAGAGTTTACGAAAGCAGGCCGAAAGGTTCGGTGCTAAGATCGAGCTCGGTGAAGTGCTATCTATATCCGATAATTCCGGATTCAAAATAATAAACACCACGGACGGTATCATCAAAGCTAAATCCGTTCTGATTGCCACGGGCAGCGAATATAAAAAACTGGGCATACCGGGAGAGTTAGAATATTACGGTCGCGGCGTACACTACTGCGCCACATGCGACGGAGCTTTTTACCGAGACAAGCGTTTAGTGGTAGTAGGTGGCGGTAACTCTGCAGTGCAAGAAGCGATATTTTTAACTAAATTTGCATCCAGTATCGATCTTTTGGTACGAGGTGATGCTATGCGAGCCAGCGAAGTATTGCAGCATGAGCTTGAGAAGCATAAAGACAAAATAAAGATTCATTTTAATACTACTACCGATGAAATTATGGCAACCGATAATAAAGTAACTTCCGTTAAGGGTACTGACGTAAAAACAGGTCTTGAGGTACATTTTGAGACTGACGGGGTATTCATATTTATCGGTTTAGTCCCTACGACGATGTTTTTGAAAGATACGCTCATACAATTAGATGACTTTGGCTTTATTAAAACAAACGAAGACCTACAAACATCTATGCCTGGTGTATTTGCAGCAGGCGATGTACGCAGTGGCGCGACCATGCAAATAGCCAGTGCTAGTGGCGAAGGCGCTACAGCAGCTCTTAAAATAAGAGAGTATCTTAAAGCTCATCACTAAGGTGTATACTATAGTAAGTAAAGTAAGGGGAAAATATGAATAAAGTAGTTATAGCAGTCGTATTAGCCGTTATAGGTCTTGGTGCTGTAGGTGCTGCGGTAGCAGTAAACAGCAAATCTAACGACACGGCTAAGCAAGTCTCGGATATCGATCATACTAACATGTCGGACGAAGAGATGAAGGCTGATAATAGTTCAAAATCAGATCCTAATGAGATAAAGTCGGGTATGGTGAGTGTAGATATCAAAGACTTTGCTTTTGCCACGCCAAAGCTAAAGATAAAGAAGGGTACAAAAGTTACGTGGACTAACCAAGATTCAGCAAAGCATGATGTAACCGTTGATAATGGAGACAGTGAGGCTTTTATGGGTAGTGAGTTGTTAGCCAAGGGTGAATCCTATGATTTTACGTTTAACACCATAGGAACATACTCTTATAACTGTTCTCCGCATCCATACATGAAGGCTTCAGTAGAAGTTGTAGAATAAGTAGCATTGATATATAAAAAAACCGCCAAATCTTGATGGCGGTTTTTTTACTTAATACAATACCTCTACTTTATTTGCTATAGCCAGGGAAGAAATCGCATAAAATATTTTTTACACCGAGTTGCTCTAAGCCATCTTTAAAAGCTTCTATCATTGGCTCAGGTCCTGATAAATAATAGGTCTTATCTTTATTATTACCAGCAAGTTCTAGGATTCGAGCTGCATCAAGCGTACCATCTTGGTCGTGCTCGTCCTTTTGTCCTTCTCTTATCACTCGAGTATACGGTATATTGGCTGATGTAAATAAGTCGTTAAAAGCCACTTCCCCACCAGAATTGGCTCCATATATAAGCTCTACTTTCCGATGTTCGCCGGTATCTACAATATATTTAATCATGCTTCTCATGGGTGTAACGCCGATACCACCTGCGATAAATACAAGCTCCTTGTTGGTGTCTTTAGGCAATACAAAATCCCCCATAGGGCTTGTCATAGGCACCACTGTGCCCGGGGATAGATTTAATAACGCTTGTTTAAAGCTGCTGATGTGCTCGGGGATACATTTGGTAGTAATAACAAGTTCGTCTTCGGTAGGGCTGGAAGAAAGCGTAAACCAGCGCTTACTGCCACGAGAATCTTTATCTTTATGATCGATAGTAAGTTCTATAAACTGCCCTGCAGTATAGGAAAGCTTCTGTGGCTTTTCAAAAACAAAGCTATATATATTGTCTGCAACATCTCGCATACCGGTAAATTTAACAAACATCAGAGACTCCTTAATTATTTCCTTTACATTATAAACTAGTTTACTATGTATACATGAATATAAAACTCGTTGTTAAATATCTTTTTACCGATTCTCGGGCGTTAGTTTACTTGTCTTGGGCAATACTGACAGGTATTGGATTTACTGCGACCCATTTTAGGCAGGAAAAATCTATAAATATATTGTGGGTAATTATTTCGGTGTTAGGTCTAGGCTTTATGGTGTGGAAAATGCCCCTGCGGGATCGTCAGATGAGAAAGATATTTTTAGTATGGTTCATTACGATTGTGTTTGGAATGATTGTATCTGGATTAGCTTTCTACATACCTGCGCTGCAAAAAAGAACCCAAGATCTAGGTATATTTTGGCTAGTAATCATGGCGTATGGGTATCTGGCTAATGCATATGTCGATAACCCGCCACGTACCTGGTACTACGTTGCATTTGTAGTAAATATTCTAGCGGCTGTAGCGTGCCTTACTATAAGCTCTTTTCAAGATCTGCAGTACATCGTCGCTGCTGTAGTAAGTGTATATAGCATGCTCAGCTTGTGGTTACTGCGCTCTATGGATTAATGCCCTTCTAAAAGCAAAATAAACACTTTTGATCGTGTCTGATGGTCTAAAAAACTATTTTTTTGTCTGCTCTGTATCTACGGATATATAGCAACCCCAAAACAAAACCTGCATTTTCTACCGCACCTCGCCGGCCAAAAAACCACTTTCCTCGCTCACCGTATCTATAGATATGCTTCACTCGGATAAGTGGCTTTTTGACTCACCGATGCATCGCTATAAATTTACGGGTTTTGTTTTGGGGTTGCTATAGCTTAGCCAAAGAAAATAGTTTTTAGCCTCATCATTCAACACTCAAATTTTGATCATTTTGCTTTTAGAAGGGCTCTATCCCGCAAGTGTTGTAGCTTATTGGGGAAGTTAGTTGTGATCGCTATGTCAGGGTACAAAAAGAAAAGTAATTTAGCTAGAGACGAGCGATTGACCGTATAGACAATAATATCGAGCTTGTGTCTTTTTGCTAAATAGTAGGTTAGGGGGTTTAGTAACCAAAAGTTTATATCGATACCATAAAACCCTCGAGCCCTTGCTGCGCTAATGATATCGATTGGATTTGTCTGGGTAAGGGCATAACATCGAACCTCGGGCATTAAGTTATGAAATGTACTTAACTCGCTATGATCGTATGCTAACACGCTATATTCTGTCAGCTTGAATTCATGTAATGTTTCGGCTAGGATCGTTGCCCAGCCACCACCCTTGGCTTCAATATACAATGGAGTCTTAGTAACCTTACGTAAGACTTCGTGTAGTAGAGGGGGTTTTTCGTTATTTTTTAGTTTTATTTTTCGAATATCTTTACTTGTAAGTTTAGATGCCCGTCTTTTGTCGGCGCCTGTCCTAGAGAATGTATAGTCGTGGCAGAGCAC
>JBBSJF010000061.1:0-7380 GCA_038257495.1 Saccharimonadales bacterium (SeqCode)
ATTTGCAATCATAGTTGTCTAACCTGGTCCACTGAAAAACTTTCTACAGTTACCGCATCACCCAATGTAAAATCTCCGACTTTAGTACGCCGCAAATTGGTCATGTATGCTCCTACGCCGAGGCTTTCGCCTATATCCGAGACGAGCGATCTAATATAGGTGCCGCTACTTACGTCGCACACGACTTTAACCATCGGGTAATCGTACGCCACTTCTCGTATATCGTAGATAGTTACATTGCGAGGCTCAATTACTACTGCTTTACCTTCTCGTGCTAATTGATACGCTCGTTTGCCATCAATTTTGATCGCTGAGTATGACGGTGGAATCTGGCTGAGTGAGCCTATATACCGCTTGACCGCCTCCGTTAGAGTTTTATCCTCTACCTTTTTATCACTTACCACTACTTTGTCACCTTCTTCGTCGCCAGTGTTGCTGGTCATGCCTAATTTCATTTCTACTTCATATGTTTTATCGAGCTTACTAAATTTCTGTGCCCTTTTACAGTAGGATCCGACCACCAGTATCATAAGACCAGTAGCTAACGGATCTAGCGTGCCCGTGTGTCCAACTTTTACTTTTTTAAGCCCTGTTTGGCTTTTTAGTATGCCTCGAAGCTTGGCAACGACATCAAAAGATGTCCAGCCGCTTGGCTTATCAATAAGTACTATTCCGTCCATCGATGATGAAGTATACCCTACTGTGGCGGATTAAAGAGAGGATTGCCACCTTGCTCACCTGATGCAGGTGGCATGGGGGGCATAAATGGCGGCGGTTGCATAGGCGGAGCAGTTGGATCGTCGACAGTAACATTTTTATCTGGTGTATCTTCCTCAGAGACAGAACTTGTTTGCGCCAAAAGATCAGCTATAGGAATAGGGTTACTGGACTCAGGACTTACATTTTCCGTGAAAGCTGTAGCGTCTTTACCTTGCAATGAGTCAAACACCTCTTCTGGTCCGCCGGCAGCAGTAAGTACGGCTTCGCGTGCGGCATCAGCGTCTAGTGATGTTGGCTCTTCGGCATGGTGACTTTTAACGGCTTCTTCTATTTGAGTAATCGTTTCAGGCTCTGGCATAGTAGACGTCTCTGCTGCTTGAGGATTTGGCTCTACATCAGAAGATGAAGGCAACAAATCAAGCACCGAGGGCACTTCAGCTGATGGTGTAGTCTCTATTGGTGTTTCAATATACGAAGCATTAGCCGGCTTCGAGGATAAAAGTGGCTCGTCGTGAGACAATATAGTATTTTGGGCTGGCTGTTGGCTAAAAGGATCGACGCTCGGCGGTGTATCTTCCGGCTTATCGTTAGCAGTTAGTGTACCCCCTCGGGAGGGCGGTTCAATTACTCGCATACGTGATTGTTCTTGTTTAGTTTCTTCTTCGGACGGGATGTTCATGTTACCGTGTTCGTCGATGTCTATATCCGGTATGTCCGCCTCATTCTCAAGACCACTGTCTTCGTCATGGATAGAGTAGTCGAGGCTTGAGCCATCGCCATCTATCTCTATTCTTGGGTGTGGTATTGATAATGTACCGTCTTCAGAAGGCTTTTTCTCTGTAACCGTTGGCATTGCCTGCATATCCTGAGCAGGCGGCTGCTGGTCGGTGGCCGGTGCTGGTTCGGGTGCTGGTTCGGGTATTGGTGCTGGTTCAGGTGCTGGTTCAGGCTCTGGTATAGGTGGTTCAAGACTCGTTGCAATGAGCTGTTGATTCGCCCCTGCCGACATCATTTTGGCGGCATGCGACATGGTCTGAGGGCTCGTTTTAGCGTTACTAAATCGTTCTGTCTCTGCAACTATACCCGTAAGCAGTGCCGTTGCAATCTGCCCATCTAGCGCATCAGCTTTAATGGCCTCTACTATACTGGATACCATTTCACTGAGACTACTCACAGCTGGATCATTCCAGTTGATCGAACCCAATGCGCCCGCTGAGCCGCTGTTAATAGATACGATGGTCGCATCATGCAAAATACGTCCATGTTCTGCTATAGTTTCATCAAGATCTTCTTTCTCGTGTACTCCCAGAGCGAGCACAACCTCCACGTTAAAATCTCCTTGGCTAAAGTTAAGGTCGGCGTTACTTAACGAAGTCCTGTACGGCGTAATAAATATTTTTACGACGTTTTCTTCTACTTTATAACGAAGCTTGTCGGCTTTGGCTTTATCAAGAGAAATAATAAAGTCTCTCAGGCTGTCCGTGGTCTTTTCTATGGTAGATTCTGGCTTGAGGAACTCAATGGTACTTGGCACGTTGCCACTAAATACTGCCGTGGCATGCTTACCAATCTTATTAAGAAAAACCGTAAGTGCTATACACGCAGCCAAATGGTCAACTGTAGGATTCTTTCGAACAGTTACGAGAATGTTCGTTGCCTGGTCTATTCTTGCGATGAGTGATTTTTTGTCTTGATCCATAATATGTTTTTTTATTTTTATAGTATTCAACACGAACAGTACCACATATGCTTATGCTTGTCTAACCTAAAATGATGTAATTCTTTACAAACTGTATTGACCCCTGTATAGTTTGAAATCGAACTATTAAATAAGGATAAGCATAAAATGCCCGTCATCAAATCAGCCAAGAAGCGAGTAAAGACAGCCAGTAAAGCCACAGCCCGCAATGTAAAAACTAAGCGCACATTGCGCACTGCCGTAAAAGCATTTCATAAAGCTATTACAGGTAATAAAAGTAAAGCCGGAGAAGCTACCAGCAAGGCCCACAGCTCTTTAGACAAGGCTGCCAAAAAAGGCCTGCTACACAAGAATAAAGTTGCCCGTAAAAAATCCCAGCTCTCGAAGGCTGCTAAAGCCGCAGGCGTAAAGCCAACTAAGAGCACCAAGGTCAAGAAAGCTGCTCCGAAGAAGACTGTAGCCAAAAAACCAGTCACAAAAAAAGCCGTCGCGAAAAAGACTACTGCTAAAAAAGCTGCTCCCAAGAAGAAAAAATAACCTTAAACGATCTGGTCGTTTGACCGCCAGTTTCTGCTTGCCTTTCGCAAGGTTACTTCTAAGCGGACTGACCCGCTTAACCGTCAGCTACTTTTTTGTATCTGCAAAATAGTAGCCAAAAAACAGACAGGCAGCTGAACCTCCGCCAGGTCTTTTATCTATCTGCTTCATGGTGCCCTGCGGGACTCCTTACAGTCGGCCCTAAAGGGCTAGTCCTCGGTCAGCCAGGAACCAGAAAGTTAAAAGCCTTGGGTAGGCTCAGAGCCTGGGTGGGCTACGGAAGTTAAAAAAACACCCTTGCTAGGGTGTATATGATGATTCAAGAAAGCAACAGGCTCAGCTCTACATAGAAATAATCCATTTACCAACCAAAGAAACAACCTGGTCAGCTCATGAAGATATCTCTACATAAAGCCGAGCCTGTTGCTCTCGGTTGCCTACCCAGTCAGGAACGTGATGTCGGGGTTGCTCATCGCGCCGTTGACGGGGTTGTGCATGCCGTCCAGGCAGACGCCCTGTATGGCATCAACCATCCAGCCGGCGACCATCTGGTCGAACCACCACTGGGCGCCACTGACCGCGACCACCAGGCCACCTCTGACCACTGAGCCGCCGAACTTGGTCCAGCCCTCTTCGTACAGGTGGGGGTACTCCTGCTGGAGCTCGATGGAGGGCTTGCCGGTCTTCCAGCTGGCAAACGCCTTGCTGGCCGCGATACCCCCGAATGGATATTCGAACTCATCCGGGTCACCCCAGTTGACTTCGAGGAGAACCAACTCCTCGAAGTTGTCGTCGGTAGCTGCCTTGTACTTCGGCTCCCACGGCATGGTGGGGTCGAGAACGATCATGCTTCCTTGCGGACGCTTGAAAACTCCCTTCGTCATGGCTGTCGTGACCGAAGGATCGATCAGTTCGAAAGCCACACGACAGAGCTCGTGCGTAAGACCTGCAAAACCGGGCATTACTATGCTCCTTCTCTCGTCGATAGGTGGGTTGATATACAAGACGAGACAGAAAAGCCTTAATGTTATTATAATGCGCTTTTGTCTCGTCTTGATTTATAGTTCTATGGAACTAAGCCTGTTAAAGTTCGATATTGTAGGAGCATAAAAACTCTAGCCACATATCAATATATATTATATCACATCAGTCAATATCTGTCTAATATATTTTATTGAGTTATTCCCAAATGGTATACCACGGCTGCGAGCAGTAGCCGTGTCCATGGTTCCCTGGGTTTGGGTATTAAATCCTGCCTGAGCTAGGAGTGTCGGGTTTACAACTAGTAAGCCGAAGGTGTTTGAGGAGCAATAAGCGACGAGTTCCTGAGGCAGTTGTAAAGCTGACGGCGACTATCTCACGCAGGATTTTTAAACCCAAGAGGTTTAGCATACTTTTGCCGGTACAAAAGTATGTGGAGGTTAAGAGCTCCAGTGCGCTTAGAGCATTGCTTCTTGGAAGAATAAAGTATGAAAAGCAGCCTGTTTACTGCGAGGCTATCGCTGCAATCAAATACGTAACTGTCTCGTCGGCATCTACCGCAACCGTCTTCATTTTGTTATCCAACATGCGGGTTTTTGCAACTAGCTTCTTAACACGCCCTAAGCCCATACCATTTTTGACCAATTGCCTGCTTTTATCCAATACAAACGGACTAATCTTGGCCTCGCTCGGTACAGAAGAGTTACCACTTGCAGCTACTAATGCCAAAATATGCAGCTGCCATATTATCATTGCCAAGATTGCCTGCGGTTCGACGCGTAATTTTCTTTGCTCTTCATACATCTGAAGTGCCGTGTCGAGCCTTCCTTTCATGGCGGCATCGAGTAAGTTAAATACGGTACTTTGCATGGACGGTACCGTGAGCTCGTCGATCGCTTCCCGCGTAATCTTATTACCGAGACAACTTAATTTTTCAATCTCCATAGACAGGAGCTGTTGGTTAGGACCTACCCTATCGACAAGATACAAAGCGTCTGTATTACTGAGTTCTGATTGCTTACTGCGGGTATAGCTCACAACCCACGAAGTAAGCTGCCCACCCCTAAGCTCTTCAAACAACGTATAAGAAGTGTTCTTTTGTAAGTACGTGTTCCACGCCGTACGTTTATCTAATTTATGCTCCACGATTATCACGTCAGTGTCTTCATATACTTGCGTAAGCAGCTCTGGAAGTTTCTCCAAAAGCGCTTTATTAAGGCTAGGATCCTCAAGAACTACCATCTTTTTAGATACCAGAAACGATACACCCAGTAAGCTACCCTGTAAGCTCTGCATATCTGCTTCTGCATCGATACGTTCCAACCCCATATCACTACCCATGAGCTTTAGATATTCTGCTATTGCCTGGTCTAGCGCTCGCTTAAGGCTAAAAGAGTTGGTACCTGTAAATGTTTTAATCATTTCGGTGCCCCCACTCCTCTATCTTGATGAATATCTGGCCGACTAGCAGCTGTGCCAGGGGGCTCAGACATCTCCAGATTCGTACTAGTGAGTACGGAGCCTGGAGTGGATGAGTTAGCTGGTGCGGCTGATTGTTGGTCAGAGACATCATTATAGGGGAGTTGGGGTACTGATACCCTCTGGCAGTAAGGACAGGTATGCGTACCCCGACCGGCTACTCTGGTTTTTATTATTACTGTTCCGCAACGTGGACAAGGCAAGGTTTCGCGTCGAAATACTCGGGCGAAATCCATATAACTTCCTCTTTTACCCTCTGCATTTACATAGTTTTTATCAGTCGAGCCGCCTTTTTCTATAGCAAGAAAAAGTACATAGCGGAGCTCTTTATACAGTATTTTAAGCCTTGTACTCGGTATATCACGTACAAGAGTAAGCGGGTGTATTTTTGCCCCCCATAGGCTTTCGTCTGCATAAATATTTCCGACACCTGCAATGATGGTTTGGTCTAACAGTACGGCTTTTATGCAGCTGCGTGGCCGCCGCCGAATCCTTATAATAAAATCGTTAGCCAAAAAATCGTTAGCTAGCGGCTCGGGTCCAACTTTCTTAAAAAAATCTAGCTCTGGCACTTGTATAGTAGGCAGCAGCCGCACCCAGCCGAACTTGCGTTGGTCGTTAAAGAATAGTTTGGCGTCTTCCATATCAAAAACTACGCGAGTAGATTTATCTGGAAGCATCCCAATTAAGCTGTCGTTTGGGTGGCCGGCCCCAAATCGTGCTGTATCGTCGTTGCTGCGGTACACCATCTGCCCGGTCATTTTTAAATGTATTACTAGCGAATAGTCGGTATCTAAATCTATAAGCAACACTTTTGCACGGCGCCGTACCTCCGTTATGTGCGCTCCGACCAAAAAATTTTTGACATCGTTTTCGGCATTAGGAAACCCCTTTGCCCAGTCATGCCAAACAGCAAGTACTTGTTTTGTAGGTAACAAAACAGCTAAACCGCTGCGAACTGTCTCAACCTCAGGTAACTCTGGCATAAAACAATTCTAACAGCTATGAGAAAGTAAGGCGCGTGATTAAGCTTCCTAGGCAGTCAAAATAGCGATCTTGGATGATGCAAAACTCACGATAGCTATTTATGCACGGATTTCTCTGCGCAATTTCACAGAATTTGTAACACTCAAAAAATTTGTAGAAACTCAGTGGGGTTAGGCTGCTATAGGAACTTCTTCGACAGTTACCGTTGGTAACAAACCTTTTGATCCTAGGTCTTCAGCTGCTTTTTGAACAAGTTTAGTAACTATAGCTACTGTTTCTTCGGGGGCTTCAGGATCTATCCATAGAAGATGCGCTAGGTTAGCACCAGCTAACTGACGCCTGTGAAACTCCCTAGGCGGAAGATGTGAAGTCATGATCGGCTCATGGGCAACACTCCCCTCGTCTTGCATAGAGGTAGGTTCACCGCCTACCGCTATCATATAATCTTCGCCAAAAGCTATGAATGACATATCTTTTCCCTTCTATTTTGTTTTTATACTGCTAATGATTTTATTAAACTCCTGGTTATACATTTATGCAAGTATTAAACATAATTTGTAAAGAATCAGTGCCATGGTCCTGTTACACTAGACATATGAGCGACTCTCTTGGCGATATTCTAAAGAATAAACGCTTGGCTTTACCCGAGGACGGTTTAGAAGTAAAAGTGTTTATCGAACAAAAGCTCAAGCAATCGGTTAGCACCATGTCAAAATCGGACAGCATTATCATTATTACCGACAGCTCTGCCCAAGCAGGATTTTTAAGACCTTACCTGCATATTATTTCCCGTGATTGTAATATAGGTGGCAAAAAACTATTTATTCGGGTTAGCCACGAGAGCTTTTAACTCCTCGTTGAACTGTTCTAAGCCTTGATAGTGTATTGCCAGCATGCCAGCGCTTAAAGCTCCCTGATAGTTGTCCTCCCTGTCGTCGACCATTACACAATTACTATTTGATACCCCCAGAAGCGAG
>JBBSJF010000062.1:0-6975 GCA_038257495.1 Saccharimonadales bacterium (SeqCode)
GGCACGGGTGGTAATTGGGCTGTCGTAAAAAACTACATCAAAAACCAAGGAAAGAACACCAACGACCTACAGCTCACCATCTGGTGATTGGTGCAGCTGCTCCGGAATACCCCGTGGTCTCTGCCACGGGGATTTTTATTTTTGTGGGAATTGAATTCCGTACTTCGACCATATCTGGGAAAGTTTTTGTTGCTCATTTATTGTCCAGTCTGTAGCTTCCATGAGTGATTCATGTTCGACTTGAGCTTGAGTATGATGTTTTAGATTCATCGCAGAAAAAGTATTACTAGCAAGACTAGTTTCGTGGATATAGCGAGCTCTAACTTCATATAAACTGCCAAGTTTTTTATGAAGTTTGCTTATCTGATCGTCTATCTCTACTACTGCTCTAAAATCTGTTAGTAACATGTAGATAAATCCTTTTTATAAGTAGCATTATAGAGTAATAACATAATTATGTCAACTAATACCTCATAATACAATAATCTGTTAAAGAATATTTCGTATAGAAATATTATTGTATGAAAACGATGCTATATTCTTATTTCTGTATTAGGCAATTTCGTTCTTAGCTGTTCAATATCGCTCTGAGGTCCTTTGTAATTACCAAGATTCAATGTTTTTAGTTGGGTAAGGTTGCCAAGCTCGGGTGGCAGGCTCTCGAGGCGATTATTGGAAAGATCTAGTGTCTTTAATTTCTGGAGCTGACCTATTTCTGGTGGCAGCGATACGAGACGATTATTCTCGATGTTTAGGATTTCAAGATTTTGTAGCTTTTGTATGCCGCTAGGCAAGGTTGTCAACTGGTTGTTAGAAAGGTTTAGCGAAGTAATCTCTGTTTGGTTTAAAACATCTACAGGTACTTCTGTGAGCTGTTTGCCGCTCATATCCAAAGACTTACTAGTGCTAACTGGCACGGATGTACTCTGGCTATTTTGGTTCATGCCTCTATCTTGGCTAAGGTATAGCCCAGTCCCGAAGGCAATAATAAAAAATAATATAACTGCAGCAACTGTAATACTTTTATTCATAGTAGATATACCTGTCTTTATTAGTAAATAACTTCCTAGTTTACAGTACCCTACAAGACTCCATTAAAATGTTAGATATTTAACAGATAGTAATACTATAATATTGACTTATACTTTCATATACTGTATAAAACTTATTTATGTCAGCAGAAAATCCTTTTGATCATGAAGAGCATGTTGTGTTATCTAGACCAACTAGTGTTACGGTTGGAGCAGACGGTAAAGCACGTGTCGAGATTAGCGCCCTACCCTGTCCCGAGCTTACTGAAGAGCAAGTAATCGGTATAGTAGCGACAAGGTATGGGCTTGATCCTGACACCACAAGAATGGTTAAGACCAGTAGCCTGGGGGGGAGTCAAGGCAAAAGATCATGGGGTATTAACGACTGGAGTGGTTGCTCCTGGGAGCCTACGGGCCCTAAAGCCGACCCTGGTTTAAACTAAGTGCTACACGATATGTTTTGTGTAGCGGTCTTGCCATTGGCTTAATAAGCGGATTTGCTTGGCGTTAGGACGAATAAATGGTCTATATTTTTTTATGTGCTTTAAAGCTTCTTCTACGCTTAAGCCTGTAGTAATTAAATAAGCGGCGGCCATAGTAGGGCCTCTACCTTCTCCAAGTTTGCAGTGTACATACACGGCTCCGCCTTTATTTAAATGGTGCTTTATAAATTTCACTCCCTTTCCAATATCTTCTAGTGTCGGCGGATGCCAGTCTTCTGTAGCAAGATGAAGTATTTCAATACTCTTCGGAGCTGGGGGTGATGCACTTCGGCGCATGTTTACGATGCCTGTTATCCCCCACTCTTGAAATAATTGGTAAGCGGCTTTTCTATACATTCCGCCTAGGTATAAACCAGGAGCTACGTGGCTAAAATTAATATTTGGCCGACCGTCTATAAATATGTTGACGCGCTGGATAATAAGATGCCAAAACAGTTGCACTCGTCTCTTATACCGATGAATCAAGCTGACTCCTAATGGTTCGGGAGGAATGATAACTTTAGCACTATATTCGCCACCTTTTATAGTGATAGGTGTCGGTAGTTCGTAACGATCATCATCTGCAAGCAGCTGGCGAGGTGCCTTCGTAATAACTATTTGCCGTCCACGGTATATTTCTATTACGTTATTTAGATTTTTACCAAACAATCGTCTTACCAAGAACCATTGGATCAACGACATGGGCTTAATATTTTTAACAATCGCCATCTGCACCATGCCGGGGCTATGAGTTCGGGGAAATAGCGGCATGCCCAGTACATTTTGGTATCCCATATTGGCTATAAGTAAGGTATAACCTTTTACAGTACGGATATCTTTACCATCAAGTTTATATTCGTATGTTTGTTCTTCGGCTACCCTCGCTTTTTTTAGCGCACTCCACGCATAAGCGCTCTGACCTAGTTTGTTCTTAAGATCTTTAGGAGTGTCCTTAATAGCTTCTGTCCATAGTCCAAAATGCATATCGAGAACAAACGGTGATTTATTAAGTTTAGCAACATCAATATGTTCTTTTATATAGGTGTTTTTTAGATACAACAGCAAGCTGTCTTCCACACTTGCCGGCATACCGAAATATTTAGCTAATATATTAGCCGTTCCACCAGGCAAGATTAATACGGGTAGCTGGTATGTACAAAAAGCCTTGATGGCTGCAATAGCCGTACCGTCGCCGCCGTGTACAGCTACGGCATCAAACGTGCTCAGGTCTAGTTTTTTAACGCGTTTCTCTAGGTCGGGAGGTTTAGAGATGTGCAGTATTTTATAGTCGACTTTGTGTTCCTCGACTAAGCTACTTAGGCTAGTAGTTATACTTTCCCGCGTGTCTTGCGGGGCACAAACAATAATTAATAAGTTGCGAGGCATAGTGGCCACTATAACAGAATCACCTAGAGTACCAAGCATGTATTAGTTGGTTTAATAAACTAACTCAAAATTCGCATTTTTATGTAACCACTCAGGAAGCCTGACCAAATTCCCAATGAAAGTAAGCTACAGGGTATCCACATCAAATTTACGGTAGCACTTGAGCCTAGCTTTCCAATATCTGGGTACATTTTGCCATACCATGTTCCAAGTATAATCAATAGTATGGATATAATAGTACAACCAAAAATAGACAAATCACGTGTATTGGTGGAATAGTATTTATTACGTAGCCATTTAAAAAAATAATGCGAAGGTATCCACATCAATAGAATAGGAGCAAATAATAAAGCTTCTCCTATAGAGCGTGAAGCTGCAAAATATGAGGTGACGCTGTAGGCCATATAAATTAGCATAACATAGTGATGTCGGCTGGCGCTGTCAGGCTGCGTGTTGTATAACACTCTCAAAACAAAGAAATACGACCCTTAAAAAAAGGTTAATTTTATTTGACTCCTAGTGGACATACTTCGTAACTTTAAAGATTGCTCTGGGTTTTCTTCTCGATCGCTCGCAGTGTCTTTCTAAAACTTCTTTTAATTAGTGGTCTTCCAATTGAAGCAAGGAGAATCAGAACCAGGTAACCCTTTTTTGAGCGTGGATACCGAGTTACGCTGGCTGTAATCAACGTTCCAGAGCCATCATCTGCTTGCTCGAGAATATATTGCCAGCCGCTTCCATTAGCCCAAATGTTACTGTCTACTGTGCGCAGTTCAATAACACCCGGTTTTGACCAATCATAATGTAGCCGCTCCCAAACGCCGCCAAAGGCTTTTGAACCTTCCGTCACATCAGCCTTGGTAGCTTCTAGCTTATGCAGTATAAAATGCGTTGAATGACTATTGTTCCAAATAGTTCCACGCCCAGGTCCAAAATCTGTTAATGCGGCAAGAAATTGCTCTGTGCTCACGGATGTTTTGGCTCTAATGTGTAGACTTGGCACGATTATTTTAAGTATAACAAATCTAAAAATTAAAATATCATAAATATGGTTTTTGGCAAGTCATGGCTCCCATATTGAGTAGTGTCTATTTTGTCAGTATTATACGAACGTATCTCGCACTTTTTAAAGCGTATTCGCTGGTCTTGTGATCATTACGTAACCATAAAAAAGAGGCACTATATGTGCCTCTTTTTGAAACTTGCGGAAGACTTGCACCCACAGATGTAGCCTACTAACTAAATAACTTAACTCGAACAATTGAACTATCGAACTTGTTTGGCTACATATATCTTAATGTGCTGTTTCACTTGGTCTTCCCGATATTAATTTAGCAAAAGTATAATAAGTCGTCAACATTTTTTAAAAAATGATTATATGAACTATAGCTACTCATAAATAAGGTTCTTTTTTTGTACCATGTAATCGATACATTCTTTCTTGGCTGGACCAAAAACGGTAGATACGACAAAGCAGAGGCAACAAGTATACGCCCGCAGATCAAAGTTTTGGTTTATAGAGGCTAGCTCAAACAAATTGCGAGGCTTCCCTATCGGTTCTACTCAAATAGCGACAACGGCACCTCTAAAATTTTGTCATCACCAGCCCGAGGTGTACCACGACCATCGCGATTTGATGTGCCAATATAAAGAGTGGAGTCATGTTCCGTTATAGCTCGCAGTCGGCCGTACTCCTCACCGAGGTAGCGCCTAATCGTTGGAGGTTTGTCGCCAATAACAACCTCATACAACGATTGTCCTCGTAAACCCGTAAAATACAGTTTGCCGTCGGCAAATGTCATGCGTGCCGGCGCCCAAGTATCATCGGCGCCTGACTGCAGAACTGGCGACTGCATGCCTTTACGAGTCTCATCGCCGGTAATTTCTGGCCAACCATAGTTTGCACCTTTTTCGATAAGGTTGAGCTCATCTCGACCGGTTGACGGACCATGCTCGACTGACCATAAGCGTCCTTCCTTATCCCATGCGATACCCTGGGGGTTGCGGTGTCCGTAGCTCCAAGTTAAATTACCGAATGGATTGTCGCTCGGTACCGTGCCGTCGTCGTTTAGTCGTAAGATCTTACCGGCTAACGATTCCGTATCTTGAGCAAGCATTTCCTGAGCAGCATCACCGGTCGTGACGTATAACTTGCCGTCAGGACCAAACTCGATTGCGCCGCCATTATGGTTAGACGCAGCGGGGACACCCTCCAGTACAGTCTGTAGATTATCTAGCCGGTCACCTGCAAGTTCCGCTCTATCGATTCGATTGGTCAACTCACCGTTTCGATCAGTCGTATAATACAGGTACACCTGTTTGGTGTCATTGAATTCTGGGTGTAATGCGATGCCAAGCAAGCCACCCTCGCTGGTTTCTCGTACATTCTCAATAGTATATGTTTGTCCTGACGAACCGATCCTTTTCAACTGACCACTCCGCTCACTCACCAACATATCGCCACTAGGTAAAAAGCTGATCGACCATGGCGTCACTAGATCAGTGGCTACCGTATTAACCTCGTTTGTGGACACTTCGCCGTCAGTAACTGATGACTGTGTCGGCTCGAAGACGCGGGCAATCAACGCTTGCCGGTTTGTATAAACGAGTGCTCCTAGCCCTATAACAGCTATTATAATACCGATGCCTATTTGCTTTCGACTCATAACCCTATAGTACCAGGTCGGCCGCTCGCCATAGAGGAAGTTAGGAGTTTATAGAACCAGCTTTTGTTTTGTTACGAATTCTTTTCAGCATATTTCCGTATCTAAAATTGAACATTAAACGGACTAGTACGTGAAAGATTCTGGTTTTTAAATCGTGGGTCTTCGCTCACGAAAGCAAATCAAGTCTTTGTGCCCTGATTGAAGTAATTACTGTTCGGTAAAGTCTGCAACAATCATCCATTTTTCACGCATTCTAAATGCTGGAATAGTGCCACGACTGGCCTTATTCGCTGCAATATTACCAGCTATTCCGCAATTTTTTGCCCAAGCGGATACAGTGATAATTTTTGGTGCCGACAAAAGCGTGATTCGCTTGTAGAGTGATTCTATAAGCAGACTAGCAAAAAGCTCTGTGAAGGCATCGTACTTAGCGGTGATACGATAGGAATCAAAGGCAGGATAATAGCTAGTGTGCTTGCCTTTATTTGGAATGATGATTGGAGGATAGTCTAGACTAATGAGCTGTTGGTTGATGATGACACGACCAATGCGCCCATTGCCGTCGTTGAACGGGTGAATAGTTTCAAACTCCGCGTGGAACCAAGCAATGCTATCCATGAAATATCGATCACCTGACGCGCTGTAATCTGTCAATAAATCATTCATCAGCCTCGGCACAAAATCTGGGTTAGCGCCAACATGCGCCCCAATGCGTACCCACTCTTTGGCTTGGCGAAACTTGCCAGCCCAGTCATCACGTATACCGGAGAGTAACATGTTATGAAGTTTAAGAATCAGCTCGATGCTGAGTGGCTGGGACGTATCCTGTAGTAGACTCTCTGTAATTTTGGCTAAGTTTTTGGCTTCATAAATCTCGCGAATGTTATGGTCTTTTTTAATGGTGTCTCGTAGTAATATATCTTCGGTATCTTTCAGTGTAAGCGTAGAGTTTTCGATGGCATTACTGTTATAGACCGTCTCAGGTATTTCGGCGCAGGTAATCTCACGTATAGCATCTGGATGTTTTTCAACTAACGCTTTATATTGCGATGAAAGTGCGGCGATCCGATCCCGAGTAATTTGATTAATCATAACACTACTAGTATAGCACACTTAACGTGAAAAATAGTAAAAATATACACTATTTCACGATTACTTAGGATGCAGGTCTAAGGAATGAGTTGAATTTTCACCTGCTTGCTCTGGCTCCGAGGGCGAGGTATCGGACTATGTCCTTCTCGGCTTATAAGTCTTGGGTTTAACAAGTCACAGATCTGCGAGTTTATCGGCGACATTCCTCCAAAATTCTTTCCACTCATCCGCTTCCTGCTTGGTTGGCAATGAAGTATGAGAAAGGATTAGCTTTGACTTTTTATCATCACCCTCAACTGTTGCAGCAAACTTACTGCC
>JBBSJF010000063.1:0-6768 GCA_038257495.1 Saccharimonadales bacterium (SeqCode)
GCTGGTGACGACATATTTGTTTTTCTCCTGTTTGTTTTAGCGAATTACCAGGGATAACTGTATGTCGTCTTTTTTAGTCGGTCAAACAACAAACAACCGGCTGGCGCCGGTCGGTAATTACAAGTGCACGTGGTTCAGTATTTGTATATTGACATATAAATTATATTGTGATACTATATTACTATGAAACCAGGAAGATTAAACGAAATAACAACGGTTCTCTTTGCTAGTTCGGCTCTAATAAATGGCGGCCTAGCTGTTGAGCGTAATAACGAAGCTGTAAGGGCAGACGCTCAAACGGTTGTATATGTTCAGCAAGGTGATTACGCTCAAGCCCTACAGTTTGAAGCTCAAGCTGATAACGAAAGAACAGGCCGCAACATATCCGGTGGCCTGACTATACTTAACTTAGGCTTAACGGGCTTATACGCTTCTTTAGCGGTTGCAAAGCGCCGAGAACGTGAAGATAAGATTTAGATTAGAATATTAAGTCTTCTACCACTTTAGGTTTAGAGGGTTTAGTTTCTTTTAACTTCTCTAAAAGCCGTTCTGACGGCTCTGGGTTTTCTGTTATATACTTAAAAAGTTCAAGTAGGGTATGTAAATCCCGACCATAATTCTACGTTATTATAGTCTGTTATAGGACGAACCTCTGGATTACCTATTTCTTAAAGGTTAGTTCTTTTTATTCTTTTCAGGCTCAAATCATTGGTGAATGAATCGTTACCAACCACGTCTACTTTCATTTGATAGGCTTGGGTATGTTTGGTAAGTCTTCACCAAAAAAAGCATTTAAAATCTGTCCTCTGGCATGGTTTTTAAATTTTTCTGCCCTTTGGTTTACGTCAGCATTATCCATAAATCTGAAGCGTAGTACCTTTGCTCGGTCTAAAATCTGGCCCGCAATGGCTTCATCAATTTTGGCTGCAGATAAAACAGTATTGAAAGGCTTTTTGAGTGCGCCTAACTTTATAAAAGGGGCCTTAATCGTAACCCATTGGCCCATATTTGTCCCAGCATTAGGCATGGGTGGTATCGGCTCTTCATTAAAGGGAGAGAAAGTATTGGTCCCGTCTCTGAACAATGATACTAAATGATTCTCTACTGATGTAGCCAGGTTATAGAAAACTTCCTCGGTCAAATCTCTTTTTTCTGCAAAATTTGGGCTTAGAATGGCTAGACGTAGTGATGCATTAAGTAGTTCACCACCTGAAAGTTCAGCTAACTTATTAAACACCTCGTCCCATCCAAATTTATCTGGAAAGATGTCATTCGTACTGGCATTCAACGAATCGGTCAATACCTTTTCTGCCAGTTGTTGTAATTGGCGACGCCTAACATATTTACTACCGGGAAAGGTGGTAGCGTCCTCGAGTTCCGCTATAGTTAGAAGCGGGATTGCTAAATCAATTCCCATGCCTTCTTTGGAAACTTCAAATCTGGGCTTAGAAATGACAATGTGGAATGGATTGTAATACGTATCCGTAACTACAGGTTGTCCGGGGACGAGCCATGATAAGCCTTCGTGGATGATACCTTCTATTCTTGCAGGGGCCTTGAATATGGACTCTGGATCTAAAATTGCGGTGTGCCCTGAGCCACTGAAGTTGGCTTTGACAGCGTCTAACAGTGCTATCCTGGATACAACTTTTCTGGACAATACTTCAACTATTTTTTTTCTGGACAGCGTTACATCGTCTTTTTCGTCTCTGGTTTTATTCGCGTTGTTAGTTTTATGTATAAAGTATGTGATCAAATCCTCTCGCATTCTTTCGGCGTCTTTACTAATTTTTTCAGCAAACCCAAGAACCACTTCTTCTAATTCTACTTTGCGTTCTTGATCGTTAGAATGCGTCGGACCTTCGTAGTCGCCCTTGATTGCTCGGGTAATACCGGAAACTACTCGTACACGCATAGGGCGCGGGCGTAAAGCCTCACCGAAATATCCATCAGCTTGACTGCGATCAAATATAAACCAATCGATTACTTTCGATTCATCTTTTGGGTCCTTTTGCCCAATATAAAATGTCCCATCTTCTAACACATTGACGAGGACGGATTCTTGTTTAGGATCATCGCTAAATATTTTTTTCACCGCCTCCATATAGGAGATTCGGGTATACAAACCAGTCACTTCTGTCTGTGCTGTCTTATATCCATGTACTTCTTGAGCAAGGTATGATTCAACTCCGCTTAAATCTTTCCCGGAGGTTAGAGCCTCCGAAAGTTGATGGCTCTGCTCCATAGATGTTGCCGGCATGTGGGGACTCCAATTAATAAATGTAAATATATCATATAATATTATAAATGTCCATTATATATTACAAGATATATGTAGGGCAGTTGCCCGTTCTGGGCAGTGGGGTAGCTGCTTTCATTTCATGCAGGAAGTTCTTTTGAGGCTTATAATCCCAGTAGGTTTTGAGTGACGACAGTAGTGTATCAAGTTGTTCAAGATTAGTTGCTCCTACTCGACCAAGCAAATTTTTTGTTTTGCTTATGATTGCAATTTAGATTGAATAGTCTATTATTACGTAAATAAGGAAGGTAATTATGACTCTTAGAGGTAACTATGGTGGCGAACTGACAGCAATTGGGTGCGATGTATTTAAAACTGATGTTGTAATTCTCGACGATGAGGGTAATCAGGTTCAGGGTCATGTAGGGCGTGCAATCCAAGTAAAACCGGGCTTTATTGACCATGCGCCTGAGGGGTGCCCCCTTACGCTTGAGCCCAAGACTCGTGAGCTAGGGAGTTTTGTAGTATGCAAATCTTGTCCTCATGCAACTCTCGTGGCCAGCGGACTAATTGAGTGTTAAGGATAACGAATATCGTATAATCTGTCTCATCTGGTTAGATTTATATAATATAATTTGTGTTTTACAGAGTAATTGACATACTAATTTTCTTGGTAGAATATACTGTAGTAAGAAACGAGGATAAAAATATAAAAGAGCTGAGAATTATCTACACAAACTGGCGGGGTGAGACAGCCGAGCGGGTTATTCTTCCTATTTCTATTTGGTTTGGCTCGACGCAGTGGCACCCAACTCAGCAGTGGTTGTTAAAGGCGCATGATGTCGAAAAAGATGCCGAGCGTGATTTTGCATTATTAGATATAAAAAACTTTAGCGAAAAGATCCGGAACGATATATCTAAGTTAAAACCACAAATAAGTAGCGCAAAGCTGTATGCCGACGGTGGCTCTCGTGGCAATCCGGGGCATTCTGCTGGTGGCTTCGTGGTACTTGATATGGAGGATAATGTCCTACTAGAGAATGGGAAATACCTAGGTATCAGGACGAATAACCAAGCAGAATACCACTCTCTAAAGGGAGGCATGGAAGCGGCTATACAAATGGGGGTCTCTGAGCTCGATGTTTTTATGGACAGCTTGTTGGTGGTTAACCAAATGAAGGGCATTTATAAAATCAGAAATATAGATCTAGCAGCCATACATGAAGCTATTAAGTTACTTATACCTGAATTTAAAAAAGTTACTTTTACGCATGTACCCAGAGCGCTCAATAAGCTTGCCGATGCACAGGTCAATAAAGTACTCGATGAGAGAATGGGCACAGTGCATAAGGTATAATAGGTTTGCTAGGTTGTTGGCTAGCCGCCCGTATGCGTGAGTATACTGGAGGAAAGTCCGGGCAACATAGGAGATGACAGTTGTTAACGGCAACCGGGGGTAACCCTAGGGAAAGTGCCACAGAAACGAAACCACCTCGAGCTTGCTCGCGGGAACGGGTGAAACGAGTGGGGTAAAAGCCCACAGCTGTTCGTGGTGACACGAATGGAAGGTAAACCCTGTTTGTTGCAAGGTAGGCGGATCTTATCCTGAGTGATCGGGATGGTTCTTCGCCAAGATCCGTCGTTCAATATACCGCTTAATCTCGGTAGCAATACCGAGCCTAGATAGATGGCTAGCGTTCCGACTTGTCGGAATACAGAACCCGGCTTATAGGCAACCTAGTATTAAAAAACCCGCTGTCGTAATTGACGCGGGTTTTTTAATTGGAACAATAACAGTAGATGAACTATTTCGTAGCTGTCTCTACGATAGCCTTAAATGCTGCAGGTTCGTTGACTGCAAGTTCTGCTAGTATCTTTCGATCTACGCTAATATTGGCTGCTTTTAAAAGAGCAATAAGCTTACTATAGGTAGTGCCGTTCTCTCGAGCCGCTGCATTGATACGAATATTCCATAAGCTTCGGAACGTACGCTTTTTGTTTCTTCGGTCGTTGTATGCGTTGACTAATGCGCGCGTAACAGCCTGCTTGCCTCGCTTGTAGCTCGAACGGTGGGCTTTTGTCATCCCCTTGGTAGCTTGGCGGATTTTTACGTGCTTTCTATGTGTTGCTACACCTCTTTTTACACGCATATTATACTCCTAACTTTCTTTTGAGGTTACGTACCGACTTACCGAAAATCTGTTCTACGCCAGCAAAGCCTCGCTTGCGACGAGCTGACTTCTTCTCGAGCATGTGGTTACTACCTGGACTCTTACGAAGAAGTTTACCGGTCTTTGATATTCTAATACGATCTTTGGTTCCGCTATGCGTTTTTAGCTTTGGCATTACTACTCCTTATAACAAAATTTATCTGCTTACCGTTCATCTGTGGCTGTTGATCTACTGCAATGTTCTCTCCAAACTGTTCTATAACCTTATCGGCGAGTTTGAAACCAATCTCTTTGTGGGCAAGTTCGCGCCCTCTGTAAAAAATAGTGAGCTTTACCTTGTGTCCATCGTCTAAAAACCCTTGTATCTTTCGCGCTTTAACCCCTAGGTCGTGGTCGCTTATCTTAAGTCCGAATCTCATCTGCTTGATCTCCAGAGTTTTAGAATTTCGTCGGGTCTTTTGTAGCTGTTTTGTCTTCTGGTAGTTATATTTACCCCAGTCCACAATCTTTACTACAGGTGGCGATGCTTCCGGAGATACTTCCACGAGGTCGAGACCTGCTTCTTCGGCGGCTTTGAGTGCTTCGTTGCGCGTAAGTACTCCCAGCATATTTCCGTCTTCATCGATAACACGCATCTGTGGTGCCCGAATATTTCCATTCAGGCGGGTTGTCTTGGTAATGTAACACTCCTTAAAGTTGATTTCTATTTTCGTTACAGATAGTATCAGAATCTGTAACAGAGGTCAAGCTTTGTCGCTATATTTCTTGTTTTACATGCCTGTACTGCACGGCTTCTGCTATGTGTTTTGGCAATATATTTTCGTTGGCATCGAGGTCGGCAATAGTTCGGCTTACGCGTACCGTCTTCATATAAGCCCTTGCGGACATGCCCATTTTGGCTGACGCGCTATCTAGCAACGTTTTTGCTTCAGGGGACAGCTTGGCGTGTAGTTTTATCATCCGGTTGTCCCATTCACTATTACGATGGACGGGGATTTTATGTTGAACCGCTCTGGTTGCCTGAATCTTCTGTGCGCCGAGCACACGATTTTTTATAGCACTGCTCATCTCTTCCTTGGTTTTATCAGATAAAAGTACCGTATGGTCTATTTCGTCTACCGTAATATGCATGTCTATCCTGTCTAAGATTGGCCCAGATAGTTTCCTGTGGTAATTAATCAGTGTCGTTGGACTACAACTACATTCATGGGATGAGCCATAAAATCCGCAAGGGCAGGGGTTAGCGGTAGCTATAAGTATAAAATGAGCAGGAAAATCTATAGACTGCTTAGCTCTGGCTATGCTTACTATGCGGTCTTCAAGCGGTTGACGCAGAGATTCGATGGTCTGTCGGTTAAACTCCGTGAGTTCATCTAAAAACAGTACTCCTCTGTGTGCTAGGCTTACCTCGCCTGGTTTGGGGTTAGATCCACCGCCGATGATAGATATAGTACTAGAGCTATGGTGGGGCGAGCGAAAAGGTCTGGTGGTGATAAGCCGGTCTATGTATCTACCGGTTAGACTATGCAGATGAGTTACCTCTACCATTTCCTGGTTACTGAGGTCGGGCAAGACCGAAGGGAAAGCTTTGGCTAGCATGCTTTTACCAGCTCCAGGAGGACCAGATAACAAGACATTATGAAATCCAGCGGCTGCGATCTCTAGAGCTCGCTTGGCTCTTAGCTGTCCGGATACTTCCGACATGTCTTGGTAGGGTAGAGACTTGCTTATAGATACCGTTGCCGGGTCTAGCGTATGCCTTGGATAGCTGTGGGGGTCGTGCATAAAACGACACACGTCTTTAATAGAATCAACCGCAACGATGTCTGTATCTGTAATAATACTTGCTTGTCTCAAGTTAGCAGTAGGGATCACGCAGGTCTTTATGCTGAGTTTTTTAGCGGCTATAATCTTACCAATTACGCCCCTGATGGGTTTTACGGATCCATCAAGCCCTAGTTCTCCTAGCAGGATCGTATCTTTATAAGGATAACTCTTAGGAATCAGCTCTGCTCTAAGCATAATCGCGCAGGCAATGGCGAGGTCAAACGAGCTGCCTTCTTTGGGTATATCGGCTGGAGCGAGGTTAACTGTAATCCGCTTGCGAGGCAATTTTATACTGGCTGCCGTAAAACTACTGCGTATACGCTCCTTTGCCTCATCGATCGACTTATTAGCCATACCCACAATAACTATATTAGGTAGGCTATTTGTGAATTGGGCTTAAGACCTAATTCGGGTTCTTGCTAACGCTTAAAATAGACTAAAACGGGCAGTATCCTGACCGTAGTTTTGTATTCTTGTAAGTGCAAACATAACAAGGAGAAACAACACTATGGCATATAGGAACTGCCCGTA
>JBBSJF010000064.1:0-6321 GCA_038257495.1 Saccharimonadales bacterium (SeqCode)
ATAGATAAAATTAACTGATATGTGTTAGCTATAGTGGTACAATATGTAGATGCCCCGAAATATTGGTAAAGACGATTTCAAAGGATATCTGCAGCGAGAGCTAGAGTGTGGCTATACGCCCAATGAAAGAGTACGAGATTTTGCTCGCAGGATGAACATTCTGGCAGTTATAGGTGCAACGAGTGTCGGTAAAGACACTACTATGAGATTTTCGGGTTTGCACGTCGTCAAAGGCAAAACATCAAGATCGCGTAGACCATCAGATATCCCTCCTACATATGAATTCATCGATACATCTGAGGAGTTTGCCATAGCGTTAGACGATGTTGTTGCGGGAAATTTCGTACAAGTTATTCAACATCCAACAACTGGTGAGCTTTATGGAACACTAGATCAGCATTTTCAAGGCCCTACCCTAGGCGCTGCATGCCTCATGGATGTCACTGCCCAAGAGTATCAACGCGTAAGAGAAGAGAATCCTCTTTTTGGTAGCTTTAGGGGTGTATGTATTACCGCTCCCTTAGAAGAGTGGGGCAAAAGGCAAGCAGAAAGAGATGACAATATTGGTCGTGTTGAGAAGGCTTTGCGCCTTAAAGAGGCACTCCATTCTTTATATATATGCCTAGAAACGCCGGAAGACATGGAATATATACTTAATGATGTACTGTCCACCGCAGCAACAGAATTGCACGCCCTAGGCCAGGGGGAAAGTTTAGATGACGAGCGCCGAAGGAACGCACGTGAAGCAGGTTATCTCATGCTTGATTTAGTACTTACGCCTGTTGGATAGCACAGAATTATTAATATTACTAAACAGTTTTGCGTAAGCAGAATGCGGATCAGGAGACTTTTGTATATAACTACCGGCATTTAAAACCTCTACGCCACCCTCTACAAGTTGTATTACATTCTGTTCGTTTATACCACCATCCCAGCCTATTTCCATATCAGGATGATGCTCTTTTAATTCTGCTACCTTATGCAGCAAGCTCAGGTCTGCTTGTCCGCCATGATGGCCTAGATGACCACTAAATAGTAAACCGTGATCAAACCCGCTAATTTTATCTTCAACCCCCTGTATATCTGTATCCTGCAAGAATGCTATACCAGCTTTTATACCTTCTTTATGCATTTCAGCCGCGAACAAAGCGTGGTGTACATCTGCCTCCGCATGGATAATGACCATATGCGGATTGAGATATTTTAATAATTCGAGCTGCTCCATTGGTCTCCTGTACATTAAGTGAATGTCCACTATTACACCGTGAGGAATCCAAAGATGATCTATTGGCGGAGAAGTTGTGGGCGCAAACTCTCCATCCATAAGGTCTATATGAATACGTGTAGCAAAGGGGAGAATTCTTTCTAATTGCTCTCTGTATTCGTGTAGGTTATACGCAGTAACCGTAGGACAAATAACAGCCACTACATATCATCCAGTTCTTTTATTCTTCGGTTGTAACGTGCTGCATTAGCAAAAGGAGTTCTTAAAAATAACCCAACCAAAGTATCAGCATCTGCGTCTTTAAGCACACGAGCTGGTAAGCAAAGTACATTTGCATCGTCATCATTGCGGGCGCTTCTTACGCTTTCTTTATCGTATCCGAGAACCGCTCGGATACCCTTGTGGCGGTTTGCTGCCATGCACATACCCTGCCCACTGCCACAGATAAGTATGCCTCGCGGCTCGCTGTCACCACTAGCTTTCATAGCATGTACTACGCGAGAGGCAAACTGAGGAAAATCATCATTCGTGTCTAGGCGTTTATCCCCTTCGTCTTCTACCTCATATCCCAACTTCGTTATATGATCGATAAGTTTTGCTTTGAGATCAAATCCGGCATGATCCGCGCCTATATATACTTTCACCTATTTCTTTTGACTCCATTTTATCCCCAGTATTAGTGGTACCACCCACCCAAAAATAGCCAATATACCACCAACCACAGATACCAGATTGATTACTATCTTTATAATATTTATGGTGCCCGATTGGTCAGAACCTGCTAAAACAAATTGCACGACAAATTGTACTAAGGCTATTACCGGTAAGGCTATCAGCCATAGGACAAGCGATATAATGAATCTATTCCGAGCTTTATACCACTCGGGCGTATGCTCTATAGGCGTTGGCGGCTGTACGGAAGCCTTAGGCTCTAGCGGAGAACTACTAGGACTAGATAATTTTGGATCCATTATTTATTTTCCTTTGTTGAGAAGTTGGCCGGTATCAGCTACCAGCTCGACGAGCCGATTACTATAACCCCATTCGTTGTCGTACCATGCAACTACCTTGAGCATATTGCCTCCAATAACTGCGGTTAAACTAAGGTCTACGGTCGCCGAATGGCTGTTACCAATGAAGTCCGTACTTACTAATGGCTCGGTAGTTACATCTAAAATTCCCTGATAATATGGCTCTGAGGCAGCTTTCTTGAATGCTTCGTTTACCTCTTCTACGGTTACATTTCGTTTGGTAAGTATGACAAAGTCAGAAAGAGAAACCACGGGAGTAGGAACGCGAATACTTAAGCCTCCAAATATTCCTTTTAGCGCAGGCAGTGCCTCGCCGGCCGCTATGCTTGCCCCGGTAGTAGTAGGAACGATATTTGTTGCAGCATTACGTGCTTCTCGTAAATCTTTAGCGGGTGCATCAAGTAGTTTCTGGCTGGCCGTATAGCTATGCACAGTAGTCATCATGGCTCGTTCTATTCCGAAAACGCTTTCTATAACACTGGCTACGGGCGTAATACAGTTAGTTGTACAGCTGGCGTTGCTTATAATTTCTCCGGCAGATTCTAGCTTATCTTCGTTTACGCCCAGTACAATCGTGGTGGCACCTTCGCCCTTTGCTGGTGCACTAATAACCACTTTTCGCGCCCCAGCTTCTATATGAGCCTTTGCTTTTGCCGGGTCTACAAAAAATCCGGTAGATTCTATAACAACATCAACTCCGATATCTCTCCAGGGTAGTTGTGCGGGATCCGTTTGCGAAAGTACTTTTATGTGCTGGTCGTTCACTATAATGCCGCTGTCATCAAAGCCAACCGTATGTTGGTACCCGCCGTATGTAGAATCATGCTTAAGTAAATGAGCTAAGGTTTTTGTATCTGTTAAGTCATTAATTGCAACTATTTCGATATCACTTCGCTCGTAAGCTACTCTAAAAGCGTTTCTACCTATACGCCCAAAACCATTTATTGCCACCCGTGTCTTCATATATATTTTCCTAATTAAGCTTTAGAACTATCCTCATAGAAATATACCATAATCATACCTGAAAGAGCTATACTTAATAGAGATATGAACTCGCACAAACTCGTAAAAGAAGCGCAGGATTTTTATGCCGCAGAGGCGGTAACACGGTTAGAACGTGCCGTAGAGTATGCCACGAAAAAGCATGCAGGACAAAAACGCGCCTCAGGGGAAGATTATATAACTCACCCCCTGTCAGTTGCATCCATACTGATCGACTGGAAAATGGATATAGACTCCGTGCTCGCAGGTGTCCTGCACGATACCATCGAAGACACCACAGCTACGCAGCAAGAAATAAGCGAGCTATTTGGCGATCAAGTTGGATTCTTGGTCAATGGAGTTACCAAAGTCAGCAAGGCTCGGAGTGGCATGCAGGATTTATCCACCTATTTGCCCTCTACAAAAGATAATGTAGCCAAATTATTGATTGCCGTAAGCCAGGATATCCGAGTGCTACTAGTGAAGTTAGCCGACCGTCTGCATAATATGCGTACACTGCAATACTTGCCGCCAGATCGCCAAAAAAAGATAGCTCACCAGACCCTAGAAATATTTGCGCCCCTAGCCGACCGTTTAGGGTACGGACGTTTACGTGTCGAACTCGAGGAATTAGCGTTCCAGTATCTTAATCCCGAAGAGCACAATAGACTCAAAAAAATGCTACGCAGCAGATTAGGCAAAAACCAGCTCATTCTAAAAGAGATAGAGCAAGAGCTGAGCAAGACACTAGATGACTTCGATATTAAACATACCATAGATGGACGAAGCAAAAGTATATACAGCCTATACAAAAAGCTACGAAAATATGATGATGATATCGATAAAATATATGATTTAATCGCTATACGCATCATCGTAGAAGATAAGGCAACTTGTTATAACGTGCTTGGCTTGGCACATACGATGTACCAACCGTTGTTGACCAAAATAAAAGATTATATTGCAGTGCCAAAACTAAATGGATACCAAAGTTTGCATACCACCGTGATTACACCGTTGGAACAAATCGTAGAGATCCAGATACGCACGAAAGACATGCACGAGCATGCAGAAAGAGGTCTAGCTGCGAACTTTCATTACAACGAGCAGAAACTCACGAGTAACTACACCGAGCGAATGATTGAGGAAGTCCCTACAAATATGCAGTGGATAGCCCAGCTGCAAGACGCCTACAGCCGACTTATGGCGGGCGAGGATGTTAATCCCGGAGAACTTAGCGTAGAACTTTTTGCAGACCGTATATTTGTGTACAGCCCTAGGGGCGATATCTATGAATTACCCGCAGGTAGTCACCCTTTAGACTTTGCCTATCTTATACACAGCGACATTGCCGAACATGCCCATACCTTTAAGGTAAACGGCCGCATAGCCGCATTCAATAAAGTGCTCCAAAATGGAGATATCGTTGAAGTCATTACTCGGAAAAACGTTACCCCAAAATCAGACTGGCTAGAATACGTTTCTACAAGCCGTGCCCGCCAAAAAATTCGTGCTCGGTTGGGGATTACTTCTGCCAAACATTGATTACATAAACGGACTGACCCGTTTAATCGTCAGCTACTTTTTTGTATCTGCAAAATAGTAGCCAAAAAACAGACAGGCGATGAAAAACAATATGGTCAGAACCTAGCTGCTATCTCTGGCTCCTGCGGAACTCGCTCACTATCGTTCGCTCAGACAGTCCTCAGAGCTCCGGGATAGCAGCTAGAACCTTCTCTCTGTTTTACAGAGCCTGCACCAAGACCAAGGACTAAAGACTTTTATATACTTCGTTTCTCCTGATATGAATAAACTCACGGCTGCGAGCAGTAGCCGTGTCCATGGAGGCCCCAGGGTTTGGGTATCAAATCCTGCCTGAAGCAGAAGTGTCGGGTTTACAACTATAAAGTCGAGGACTGTCTGAGGAGCTTTAGCGACGAGTTCCGCAGGCAGTTGTAAGCCCAACGGCGACTGCATCAAGCAGAATTTTCTAACCCAAGAGGTTTAGCATACTTTTGCCGGTACAAAAGTATGTGGGGGTTAAGCTGACCAGTCAGCTTATAGAGAATTTTTTAGATATAGTATTCTGTAATAGAAGTTTGCTTTTCGTCCTTTTAGGACTCATCAGAACAAATACACATTTGCTGAAGCGGAGATGACAAGTAGACAATAGTTTAGGAATAGGAGGAGAGGCTACGAAAGAGCCAATCGCCTGGAATACTCCAAAACTACTCTCTGCTTGCCATCTCCACACCGGCTTCAGTGCTGGTGTTCGACCTCGGTGTGCTGCGCGAGGATTGCAGGAACGCCAGCGGCGAGATGGAAGTCCCATTCGCCTGTAGCCATATTCTCTGCGCTCTGGTAGAAGTTGACTGCATCTTCCATGAGGGCTGGGGACAGTTCGCCCATGACGCGGTGGTTGCCACCCATCATGCGGTAGAGCTTCTCACCCGGCAAAAGCTGTGCAGAGGCAGCTTCATAGCCGTCGGCGACAGTGCTGTCGAGCAAACGGTACTTGAAGCCAGAGCTTGACTCCATGATGTACTGCACGCCTCCCTTCGGAGGAGCAAAAACCTTCACCTTCTTCTTGCGTTTGAAAAACCACATGGTGATCTTCTCTCTCCACATTTTCGGCGGGGATGCCACTAGCAAAAAAGCTAGCGTGTGTTTTTCTAAACACACAAGATGAGGTTTCATCTCTTTATAAGAGAAACAAAATCTCATCTTGTGATTGTCTACATGTCAAATAACATCCTCGGAGACGTATCTCGACGAGAACAGATTACATAGTAACATATTTACTAGTATCGGTCAAGTATACCGTATACATCTGTTGTAAATAGAGTACTCACGGCAGTAAGCAGTTAATAGTCTAAAAGTCTTCAGTCAATGGTCTTAGTTCAGGCTCTGAGCCTACCCGAGGATTTCTGGGTTTCTGCTCATGGCTCTGCGAGGACTAGCCCCAAAGGGGCCGACTGTAAGGAGTCCCGGAGCAGACCAAGAGCAGGAAGCTAAGAAGGCACGGCGGAGGTTCATTGGCCTGTCTGTTTTTTGGCTACTTTTTTGCTGATACAAAAAAGTAGC
>JBBSJF010000065.1:0-6021 GCA_038257495.1 Saccharimonadales bacterium (SeqCode)
AAGCGTGCAACCATTTAGATCTATCATACCCTTCTGAGCTTCTATTAGCATTTCTACCTCCGCATGAACAGTATCATAATGATTAAGATCGTTCGGAGGAGAAAAGTTAACTTCTCTGGATGCTCCATGATGCATGGCATACGACTGATATGGCACTACCTTATTATACGTTTGTAACAATACTCCATATTTTTTGCCACTGCTACGAGTGAGCACTGCCCCCGTTTGGAAAGTATGATCAAACGATAACCTAGCAACGCTGCCAACTACACGCATTACTTCACTTTCTGTGTTTATAATTTTCGGAGTATCGAATGTAATTATATTTTGTACATTCTCGGCATACACCTTCGCCTCTAGTTCACTAGCAAAAGGAGATACAAGTTGGTATGGAACATTAGACCTACTGAGCAAAAAGAACAGAGGATTTAGGTGGAATGAGCCCTTCCAAGACCCTCGTATAGCCACGACACTTACAACTTTTAACTTCTCTACGATATATTGCTCTTCGTTATGAAAATAACGTATCACGTATATTTTGTTTTGCGACTTAGAAGCATTAACCTGGTTGATGATCTTCTGAATACGGCCTACTTTAAGCATTTTAAATTGTGGCTGATCCTCAAAGCCATATACATAATCTTCTTTAGATATACCCATTAGAATATTACCTTGGGGCAAATACTCTCGTATGAGTTGTTTTAAGCGTGTTTCACTCATCTCGCGCGAAGCAAGAATAAAAATAAGTTTTAAGTTTTGTATCGATTTTTTATTAGAAAATGCTACGTCTGACCAATCAAATGAATACTCATTCATAGCTTCTCATTCCTTATAACTAACATGCTTATAAGCTTTTTTATCTCATCATTTATATGCGCATGGTTTGCAATCTTTTTTAATAGTACCCAGTGTAGCGACTTGCAATCATCACCCGGTGTAAGCTTTGCATCTTCGTTAAACTTGGCAAGAGTATAGGTATTCCACACAAATTTGTCAGCCGTAGCATAGGTAACATTTAGGTGAGTGGACTTGCGTCTGCGTTTTATACTACTTATTTGTGAATTTAGAAGTTCGAAGTCGCTTGGTTTAGCTGTGTAGCCTATCTCTTCTTGGATCTCTCTTGCTAACTCTGTTTCAAAGCTACTGTCAAAGTCGTCTACGCGTCCTCCTGGTAGTGTAAGTAAGTCGGGAATTAGCTTATGCTGGTCGGCACGTTCTTGAAGTAATATCTCTGACTTGTTATTTACTATCAATGCGTCACAAACTACCGTCAGTGCATAATTGTTACTATACTTTTTAGTAAATTTTGCATCGTACTCTATGATCTTTTTACGAGCATTTTTATAAATTGCTACATTTTCTAGAGGCGTACGTTTCAGTTCTACATAATTCCAGGTACAAAGCTTTGGGTCGTCAAATGGTATACAATGAAAATGAATATGCTCAACCGTACTCTGTGCAGCTGCTCCGTTTTTTTGTACGACTTGCATGCCTTTAATACCTAGAACATTTTTGATAAGTTTTTGGGCAATATAGGTAAACTTTCTTATCGTTTGCCACTCTAGGTCGGTTAAATCACGAGTTGCCGTAACGTGTCTTCTAGGAATAATCATAAAATGACCATCTTTATAAGCATAGAGGCTAATAGACATTACGACGCCGTTTTCCTCAAAAAAGATATACTTTTCTTTCAAATCACAGAAAGCGCACTTACCTACGCTTTGCCATATATCGTTATATGTATTACGCGAGCGCGCAGTTTTATATATATTCTGTTTTTCAGACTCGTTTAAGCCACTATTACTCATAGCTGCGTTATAATTTTTTTTCTTTCAAAGGATCTTTGCGTAGTTCTATAAAATCTTTAAATACTTCGCTTAAGTGTCCACCTATTGCGCGTTGCACAATCTTGGTCGTAGATAAGCTCGTAGATTGCCTGTCTACTACCTGCACCTCTCCTCCATATTTTATAACTGTTTTATATTCTTTAGATTCTTTATAATTTTCCGTCCAGTCCTCTCGAACCGTAATAAATACGTCTGGCTTTAGCAGACCGAGCGTAGGCTGGCAGCTCGGCTCTGGCAAGACGGTAACAAAATCCACGGGTTTAATATAGGTTAGCATTTCAGCCCTAATTTTCTCGTCCAATATTGGTTTGTTAGTACCTTTAACTTTACGTATAGCCTCGTTGCTAGAAACACCAACGACTAAAATATCACCCTCTGCTTTAGCTTTTTCTAGGTAGCGACATTGACCAACGTGCAACAAATCCCAAGACCCCGCAGTGAATACGATTTTAAGGTTTTTTTCCTTTAGCTTCTCGTGTAAGGTCATTAAGTCGCTCTGTGAAATTAATTTAGACTTCCATGATTTTATCACTACGCTCTCCCTGCTTTTATATGCCCCAGTATACCACGCTCTGTCAGCTTGTCTCGAGTCCGAACGTAATGCTCATTCATACATAGACTCTCATAGGGGTTATGCCGGAGAAATTTATAAAAATCGTGTAAAAGGAAAAAGTCTATTAAGATATCAAGTACGTATATTCTATTATTTCTTAGAGTGATGTAATGACTCTTAATCTTCTGCTTGCCTCTTTTGTTATAACCCGATCGTATAAAATATTTCCGTACCTGTTCTTCGGTTTTATATTTACAGTCCACGATTAAAAACGCTGTGGTACGTGCTAAGTCAAACGAAGGATGTCCATAGCTCGTTTTTTCTAAGTCTATGATTCCGCTGATATGTAACTTCGGAGACTCGGAAAACAATACATTACTTCGCACAAAATCCATATGCAGCATATGCTGACCGCTAAGTTTTCCCGTTGATATAAGAACTTTTTTTATAATATCGATATAGCAGCTTAGCTGATACATACTAATATATAGTTTGCCTTCAACTACTTGCAATACTTGAGCACTACTAAAGTACTGTTCAATTTTATCTAAGGTCTGTAGCAGCTCTACATGCGTATCAACACTGCCGTTGACCCGCTTGTGCAGGCTAAGCTGACGGTGCATATTTGCCATTGCCATACCAAGTAATTTTATATGTTCCATAGTGTATGCGTCCCACATAATCGTGTTGCCAGGTAGATACATTTGAAGCGCCGCAAACTTTATATACGTACCACTACGCATCTGTACTATACGTTTGTCGTATAACGTCCTAACAGGCATAAATGGCAGCAAATGACTAGCTACATCGTTAGCAAGATTAATCTTTTTCAACGCATCGCTCTCGGACTTATATAGCATAAGATTTAACATCTTGCCGCTTTCTAGCCGTAAAGGCCATGACTCATTCCTGTATCCTCTTGTCGGAGGCAGTAGATGCTTATACGTAATGCCATACATATCTAGAATTTTATGTATGAGCTCCGGTTTACTAAAGTTCATTTGCATATTCGTTAGAGTCTGTCTAACACTATCCAGTCGAAACTATACTGATGTTTTTCGTCTACAGGGTGGTTTTCGCGCGAAGTCTCTTTCCACTCAGCTTTGTTTAACACTGGAAAATATGCGTCCCCTTCTAGTTCTACGTCTATTTCTGTCAAGTAGATCCTGTCTGCATGGGCAAGCGCATAAGCAAACATTTGAGCACCCCCGATAATGAACACTTCATTGTCTTCGTGCTTAGAAACACATAGGGCTTCCTCTAGGGTATGAGCGGTTATGGTATTTTCTGCCTTAAAATTCTTATTACGACTAACAACTATACTTGTTCTATCTGGCAGCATTTTACCAATACGCTTTAATAAGTGTTCGTAATTGCCTCTACCCATTATTACACTATGACCTACCGTAAGGCTCTTAAAACGCTTTAGGTCATCAGATAAATGCCAAGGAAAGTCGTTGTCTATCCCAATCATACGGTTTTTGGTTTGCGCGGCAATAATTGAGATCATTTTTTGCTCCTTTGGTAAAAACTATCCATAGAGTAGCACCAGGAGTGGATGATTGTATAGGTATCTTACTTTTATAGAGAAGTATGGTCGAGCTTGATACTAGGGCCCATGCTCGTGGTAACATGTGCGGACTTCATGTACGTAGCTTTTATAGAAGAAGGCTTATTCGACTTAATACTTGCTAAAACGGCTTCGGCGTTTTGCAGCAGTTTAGTTGCACCAAAACTTACCTTTCCTATACCAAGGTGCACGATACCGGTGCTGTCTACGCGGTACTCAACTCTACCAGCCTTAGCTTCTGATACGGCCTTAACAACATCCGTAGTAACTGTTCCGCTTTTCGGATTGGGCATGAGGCCCTTTGGGCCAAGAGTACGAGCATATTTGCCCAGCTTTGCCATTTGCGTAGGAGTAGCGATGAGCACATCGAACTCTATAATACCTTTGTCTAGTTTATTGGTTAATTCTTCTAGACCAGCTATATCTGCGCCTGCTTTCTTAGCCGCTGCTGCATCGTCCGTGTCGGCAAGTACGGCTACGCGTACCAATTTGCCCGTTCCTGCCGGTAATACCATATTATCGCGTATATTTTGGTCTGCCTGGCGTGGGTCTACGCCGAGGTTTATGTGCATTTCAACTGTAGAGTCGAACTTTGTTGTACTTGTTTTAATTGCGAGCTCAAGAGCCGTCTTAAGGTCATAAAGCTTACCTATTTCTAGTAAAGCCGCTACTTCTCGATATTTTTTACTCGCTCTCTCTAGCTTGCTTCTTGTAGGAGGCTTATGTACTTTTGGCTTATCTGCCTGTTCGATTTCGAGCTCTTTAGCAACAGTTTTTCTCTCTTCCTTTGCTTGCTCGGCGTCTTTTTCTGCTACGGCTTTTGCACTGCGCTTACCAGCCTTTGCGACTGTTTTCTTCTCTTTTACGACTTCTGGAGCTAATTCCTCAATTTTTTGTTCTAAAACTACTTCTTTTACTTCTTCTTGCTTCTTGGCTTTAGCCATAATGATCTATCCTTTCGTGGTACAAACGGTCTCTGCGACCTCCCACAAATATTAATTACTTAGTGTCAATCTCGACGCCCATTGAGCGGGCGGTGCCGGCAACCATCTTTTTAACTGCTTCTACGTCTTCGGCGTTCATGTCTGCCATTTTCGCTTCAGCAATCGATGTTAGCTGGGACTGGGTAAGTTTTTTGGAAACTTTTTCTTTGTTGGGCTTGCCAGAACCTTTTTTTATACCGAGTTCTTTGAGTATAAGAACATCTGTGGGTGTACTGACATAACGCCATGCCATAGTACGGTCCTCAAAAATCGTAATATGTACGGTAACGTCTTGCCCCATACGGTCTTTGGTAGCTTCGTTAAACGGATTAATAAAATCCATCATGTTAACACCGTGCTGACCCAAACTAGAGCCCACGGGTGGTGCAGCCGAGGCTTGCCCGGCTTTGATCTTCATCTTTAAATTGGCTTTAACTGCTTTTGCCATACAATCTCCATATATTTAGTAGTTGGTAGATGGTAGTTAGTAGATGGTGTGGTAGAAACCATAAGAAGCATGGCATTCTACTATCTACTTGCTACTATCTACTACAGCTTTCAAGCTGTAAGTGCGTAACCAGTAGACTATACTACAAACTACCCCTGTTGTCTACTGGGTTTCTATTTTATTAAGGACAGCTTCGCCAGCTTTTAGGCATAATGCTCCACCTTGTTCTGCTAGCCTTGCTGCACGGCCGTATGAACTAAGATAACCTTGCTCAACCAATGCAGATGCAGCTACGCCAACAACCATTAGTTCAAATCCTATGGTGATTCTTGCAAAAAGTCGTGCATTTCCCACAAGACTTTCAGGATACCGGAGCTGACTGTTCCGAGCTTGACCTGTCATAGTTAAACTTTCTTTACCTGCAGGCTGTCGAGTTCTACGGGTGTTTCGCGTCCGAACATATTTACGAGTACTTTTAGCTTGCCCTTTTGCTCGTCTATCTCGTTGATAGCACCGTCAAAGCCTTTGAATGGTCCATCGGTGATGTTTACTACGTCGCCTACGAGGTAGTCCATCTTGTGTTTTGGCTGATCGACACCCATGCGCTTCTGGATCTTCTC
>JBBSJF010000066.1:0-6011 GCA_038257495.1 Saccharimonadales bacterium (SeqCode)
ATTACTATGAATTATTCCGATCCACTGAAAGCATTAGTGCTTGTATGCAGTCTAAATCCATCGCCTAAGGAATCGTCTAGTAAACTATTGGCACAACAAGTTCTCACAGAGCTAGAAAAATATAATGTTCAAGGCTCAATTATTAGAGTAGTTGACCATGACATTAAACCAGGTGTAGAGATAGATATGGGCGATGGAGACGCTTGGCCAGGAATTAGGCAGCAGATGATAGACTCAGACATCTTAATTATTGCTACCCCAATATGGGTTGGTCATACATGCAGCGTTGCCCAACGGGTTATCGAACGATTAGACGCAGAATTGTCTGAACAAGATGACGAAGGACGTTTGCTCACTTATGGAAAAGTCGGAGCTGCGGTGGTTGTAGGTAATGAAGATGGTGCACATAACGTCTGTGCAGACCTATTCCAGGCACTCAATGACGTCGGGTTCACTATTCCGGCGGCGTCTGGAACATACTGGGTAGGTGAAGCTATGAATAAGGTAGACTTTAAGGATCTCAAAGAGACTCCTGATATGGTAGCAAGTGCCAATAAAAGCCTGGCAGCTAATGTGGCCCACCTTGCGCGTTTATTAAAAGCAAACCCTTATCCGCCAGCTAAGTAATTAAACTAACGGGAAGGCTAACTATATGGAAATAATCGAAGTAATTGTAAAAGGACTGCTTGCAGGACTTGCAGGTACCATAGCTCTTACGATATCTGAGTCATTAGAAATGAAGGTAACAAAAAGACCACCAAGCGATGTTCCAGGCCAAGTCGGTAGCAAAGTTACTGGAATTCAGCCTAAGTCAGAGCAAGAAATGAAGCGTTTATCTGGATGGGTGCATTGGATACATGGCATAAGTCTTGGTATGGTTTATGGATTATTATGCTTACTGGGCCTGAATACGCTCGCAAATATAGTACTCTTTTTTGCGCTAGTATGGAGTGGTGACGCATTGCTATATAAAGCACTTGGGCTTGCGGCAGTTCCATGGCACTGGAAGGCAAATGAAATCATGCCCGACCTACTCAATAAAGGAGTATACGCAGTAGTTACCGGGCTAACATTCTCACTTTTGACTTAATAAATATTAATCTACGACCCGTATTTTTGCCCGTAAATTCTTTTACGGTTCGAATGTCCCACTTGGTCTATCAACCTCTTCAGATATAAAAATATTGGCTGGGGATTATAGACAATACTAGAGCCAAATTGATTATTTTTAAAAGTTTGTAAGATTAATCGGGTGAGTATTCGGGCCAGATTAAAAGACATTGGAGATTTTCGCTTTTCTCAATCTCCTTTGGAAAAAATCTTCCTTTAGAGGAACTAAGTAGTTCTTTGGCCTCGCTAAGGTCTAGACGCTTTATCCTTATTTTTTCTCCAGTATCTAACATTTGCTCAGTCTGTTTCACTAAATTTGTCGCTAAGAAAGTATATACAAACTGTTCAATCTTGTGGTGAGGCTGCACTACGTTGAGCAACTTCCATTCGCTGAATACCATACCTGTTTCTTCTAAGAGCTCCCGTTTCGCGGCGCTTAATTCATCTTCCTCTGCATGATCATGGATACCACCAGGTATATCATAGAAAAGTCCTTGGTTTGGTTGCTCCTGCTCGAGGATCACTAATCTGTTACCGTCTACTGAAATGACTCTAACAGTGTCTGGCCGTTTTAGCATCTCGAAAGTTGTTTTATTGCCGTCGTAAAGCTCTTGCTCCCAGTGGTAAGCATCGTAGATGATACCTTTAAATACGCACCGGGCTTGGGGAGGAACTAGAACAGCTCGCTTTGGTAAAATTTTGCGCATAAATAAACTATAACAAAATTTCGAACCTATAAGTTCAAGTTTTGCTTTGCTGGGAGTGAGGGATTCGCCTCGTAGCAAAAGAAAATTACTTTTGCAGATACGACCCCAACTCCCTTTAGTCGTTCTGGGGCAAGGTGCGGGGACTGCAGACATGCAATCCCGTTCGAATCCCAGCCTTGAGCCACGAAAAAACCGGGCATAAAACCCGGTTCTTACGTGGCTGGGAGTGAGGGATTCGAACCCCCGAATACTGGTACCAGAAACCAGCGCCTTACCACTTGGCCAACTCCCATCGGCTCGGTTATTGTAGCTTTTTAAGGATAAAACCTCAATAAAAAACTACTAAGCGCACTGGAGCGTTTAACCCCCATCTCTTTTTAAACAATTTACTAGAAGGGGTCCCGCCCCCTTCACGGCGTCATCTTTTCTTGTATGAACAAGAAAAGATGCAAAAGAAATCACAGACCGATGAACCTCCGCCGTGCCTTTCTTGCTTCCTGCTCTTGGTCTACTGCGGGACTCCTTACAGTCGGCCCCTTTGGGGCTAGTCCTCGCCGAGCCATGAGCAGAAAACTAGAAAGCCTCGGGAAGATTCAGGGCCTGAGATAAGACCATGGTTTAAAGACTTGTTTATATTTAATCCACGGCTGCGAGTAGTAGCCGTGTCCTAGGCGGCCATGGGTTTGGGTATCAAATCCTGCCTGAAGTAGGAGTGTCTTTGCTACAGCTAATAAGCTGAAGGTGTCTGAGGAGCAATATGCGACGAGTTCCTGAGGCAGTTGTAGCTAAGACGACGACTTTCTCACGCAGGATTTTCTAACCCAAGAGGTTTAGCATACTTTTGCCGGTACAAAAGTATGTGGCGGTTAAGCTCGCCAGTGCGCTTAGAGAGAGTTTTTGGTAATACAAAAAGAATTGGGAGTTATGCACGCCGATGCGCACGTAAGGAGCTGTTAAAAATAACGACTACTACGTCTTGTTGATATACTAAGCATAAGTATGAAGAAAAAGCCGACGGGATCAGTAAAAAGCGACTCGTTACTATTGCACTATGTAATCTTGCTTGTCGTCCCGTTAGTTATACTGTCTGTGGGCAAAATATCCGTAGATGTCGCTCGCAAACAAAACATTAAGCACGTAGAGTCTATAGCTACTAAAAATGCCGAGATACTAAAAGAGCGGTTAAAAGACCGCTCGAGTGCTTCGGGTCAAAGCAAGATTTTGCAAGATATTCTAAAGACGCTTCAGGGTATAAAGCAAGCCGACGTGCTTATTACCTCCGAGGATATTACGAAGTTTCAAGTGCTGGCTTCGAGTGCTGAGCAACAGCAAGGCATGCGAGTGCAAGATGCGTATTTGCGGAGTGTCTACACGACTTCTATACCGTATTTTACGATCGAGTATGACAAATCAGGGTCACAACCGCGGCTAATATATCCACTACGTAATACTAAGAACGAAGTGGACGGGTTACTGCGCATATATGCCGATGCTCGGGATTCTGATGCAGATATTAATAAACTAAGCAGTACTATATGGCTGATCGCACTTAGTGCGTCAATAATACTAGACGGTTTCTTATTATATATACTCGGCACGAAACAAATATGGAAGGCTCGGCAACAGGTTATAGTGCTAGAATCTAGAGAACATCGTCAGAATACCTTAGTGGCAGATGTTATGTCGTCTGAAAATCCTGAAATAAAACTACGGCTCGAAGATCGCTTGCGTCGTATCGATGCTATTGAGCAGGACACGCTAGACGTACAAAAGACAGTCGTTGACTTATCTGAGCTTGTAATCGAGTTGTCTAATGCCTATAAGGGTAAGTGTTTGTCACGTAATTCGAAGCTAGAAACCAAGGTTACGAACGGCATAGAAGTAGTCACCGACCCAGCTCTCGTACTATTTTGTTTAGAAACAATCCTTAAAAATGCCTATGAGCATACATACAGCGGCAAAGTGGTAGTGAGCGTAAAGGATATTGGCGGTCAAGCAGAAATACGTATAGTAGACACGGGGGAAGGGATAGACAGCGAGCAAGCGAATGCTGCCGGAAGACTATTTGCCAGTAACCTTCAAAAGGATAAATTAGGCATAGACTTATGGCTCAGTGAAAGATACATGGAACGTCTTGGAATACTATTTACCTTAGACAGCAGCACGGCTACCGGAACCTCTGCTACGCTTCTGCTTCCCATAAAAGCTGTTTCGTGATATACTTTAGACATTGAGGCGCTAACTAGACTGGACTTACGTAAAATACCGTATTCCTGAGCCAAATCTGACCGGCTGCAAACATCTATATTTATCTCGGTGTAGCTACTACTACCCCTCCAGAAATATAAACGTTTTCGCTCAGTCATATTTACCACAGACTCTACGTTATTTTATGTAAGTCCAGTTTTGCGCTTTTTATTTTGAAGATATGAGCAAACCCTTACAAGACCCAAACCTTATTCGCAATATCGCGATCATCGCGCACGTCGACCATGGCAAGACGACGCTTGTTGACGGGCTCTTAAAACAGAGCCAAACCTTTCGCGACAACCAGTCCGAAATGAGCCAAGAGCTTATTATGGATAGTGGCGATCAAGAAAAAGAACGTGGTATTACTATTACTGCAAAAGTAACCGCTGTGCAGCATGGGGACTACCGTATAAACATCATCGATACGCCTGGACACGCCGACTTTAGTGGCGAAGTAGAACGTACGCTCAATATGGCAGATGGTTGCCTCTTAGTCGTAGATGCCCAAGAAGGTCCTATGCCACAAACTAAATTTGTACTAAGTAAGGCTCTCTTGGCGGGCTTAAAACCGATAGTAGTTATAAACAAGATCGACAAGCAGGGAAGCCGAATCTCGGAAGTAAAAGACGAGCTTGATAACCTGTTTTTAGAGCTAGCCATCGAAGAGTCACAACTACACTATTCGGTTTATTACGCCATAGGGCGAGCCGGCAAAGCTTGGAAGGAAGCACCAGCTAACAGCGAAGAAGACGCAGATCTAGCTGTGCTTTTCGAGGCTATCGCAAACGAGATACCACCCCCAAAAGTAGAAGCAGACAAGCCCTTCCAAATGCTTGTGACGGCGCTTGCCTGGGACAATTTTAAGGGCAAATACGCTATTGGACGTATATCTAGAGGCAATATCAAGGCTGGCACACCGGTAGCTTTATGTAAAAAAGACGGTACCACCGCTAAAGCCAAGATAGATCTTGTATTTATGAGTCACGGCGTAAGTAGATTCGAAGTACCCGGCGGCGTTGCTGGCGATATCGTGCAGCTTACGGGCGTAGGCGACGCACAAATAGGCGAAACCATTGCCGATATTGACTCTCCCGAGGCACTGCCGATCTTAAAAGTCGAAGACCCGACTCTGCAAATATATATGGGCCCTAACACGAGCCCACTTAAGGGTACCGAGGGCGAATTTACGACCAGCCGCCAGATTGGCGACCGCTTGCAAAAAGAACTAGAGATAAATGTAGGGCTACGCGTAGAACAAAGTGACATAGGATTCTTAGTCTCTGGACGTGGCGAGCTGCACCTAAGTGTGCTTATAGAGACCATGCGCCGCGAAGGCTTCGAAATGGAAGTCGGTAGACCCCAAGTAGTAACCAAAGAAGAAGACGGTAAGATATTAGAGCCAATTGAAGAACTGATAGTGGAAGTACCTGCCGAGCATGTTGGCACTGTACAGATGGAGCTAGGCTCGAGGCGAGCTACACTAAAAGAACAAACTGCCAGCTCTAAGGGCGGCACTAAGCTTATATACGAGCTTCCTACGCGTGCGTTGCTTGGAGCAAAAGGGATTTTGCTTACTAATACGAAAGGCACGGTTATAATGCACAGCCTGATGGTTGGCTACCAGCCTATCGGCACGCCGCTTCAGCAGTTGCGAAATGGCGCGCTTATATCTTATGAAGCGGGCAACACAACGGCGTATTCTTTGCAAAACGTAGAGGCACGTGGCACATGTTTTATTGGTCCAGGCATCAAAGTATATGCTGGGCAAATAATCGGTATGAACTCACGTGGCGACGATATGGAGATTAATGTGTGTAAAGCAAAACAACTAACAAATATGCGCAGTAGTGGTACCGACGGTGTAGTGCAACTAACGCCGCCTATTGTCTTTAGCCTAGAGCAATGCTTAGACTTTATAGAAAATGACGAGCTCGTAGAAGTAAC
>JBBSJF010000067.1:0-5831 GCA_038257495.1 Saccharimonadales bacterium (SeqCode)
ATGCTACAAAACGGTATACTTAAAGCAATTTCGGGAGTAACTACTATAGAAGAAGTTTACCGCGTCGTAGGTTAACAGATTACATCCGTTGTAAATACTGCATATTAGTGGTATAGTTCTTCCATTATGGAGTATAAATCTCTCCTACCGGTAGCCGAGCAAGATCCCTCTGAATCTCGTAGTCCATTCTGGGATCTTAAATCCGTGTTTAAAGATAGACAATTACGACATGAACGTATAGTAGAAAAACTTGCCAGCCACGCCATATCAAAAAAAGAGAGAATAGACACTGGTATCGAGAAAAACGTGTCAGAAAAAGCAATAGCAAAGTCAATCGCTATAGAACTCCTTGATGCAAGGCGACTAACCATAGACCAGCGAATACGAGAAATGCCATCTGAAGTATCTAACAGTTTTTCTAATAAATTTGTAAGACTGGCGAGCGAAGCTATTTTCGTAGATGTTCTCAGCGATGCACTTATTCGGCAGTCTCCAGAAAATCCGGAAGATCTCGAATCCTTAATACATAAGGCTTTGGAAGATACTATGCGCGCGTTGGGTGTAAAACCTTCATCTGAACGGGGAATTCATGCCAATACACCGGAACATTTAAATGATAATACTGAGCCGAATAATATAAACCTCCTTGCTAGTATTCTTGCCGTTAACGCCGTAAGAGACATCATCAAGCCTCATCGGCCAGCAATGATTATTACTAAGGTCGCTAAGTCTATCGCGCAAGCAAGGAAGGAATTACAAAAACGCATCGACCATAACATACCCGCAATAGTCGATCAAATGCGCAGTATATCTTTGACGGAGTCAGTTGCACACGCCGTGAACAACACAAAAGTAAAAAATCCAAAAGGAAGTCAAAAAGAAGAATCAGTTGTTGATAAACTGTCTCCTATGTCTGCCAAATCTGATAGTTTTGTCAATCAAGCTACTCGTAGCGAACTTATACATGTAGCTCGGGAAGTTAAATTACAAGGTACGACTTTAGCAATATTGTATGAGAACGGTATGTTCGATGAGAGTCACTTACGAAAAATAGTAAAAGAATACATAAAAGGCAGGCGTATAGAGCGTCTGGTAGCTGAAGCCATAGCTTCTAGTAGTCCTGAGCGACAATTACGAGATGGCGGCAGTAGTGTATCAGGAAGTAATTATGAATCTATAAATACGAATACACATGATTATGGCTCATCAAGTAGGAATGAACCTGCTGCAATCTCTTACTCCCTAGCTAAAGAATATAAAAACTATGCAATGCGTCGTAAAACCAGTACGTACAGGACCGTTTTACTTACTAAAAACACATGGTTTATTATGGGTTTTGGGATAATCGTTACTATAATTGGAGTTTTATTTTTAAACGATTAACTTCGCAATAGCTGGAACTAATCGTTCATCAAGTACACTAGGGATTATCATGTCAGCTGTAGGGGTAGTGACGAGTGCGGCTATAGCCTCAGCAGCAGCGATTTTGTGCTTGTCCGTGATCTTAACAACTTCATTATCTAAAGCTCCTCTAAATATTCCGGGAAATGCAAGAGCGTTATTTACTTGATTCGGAAAGTCAGATCTGCCCGTGGCAACTACAGCTGCTCCTGCTGTTTTTGCGAGGTCGGGCATTATTTCCGGTATAGGGTTTGCCATTGCAAATATAATGGGGTCTTTGTGCATAGTCTTTATATGCTGAGCCTTTATTAAACCGCCTTTTGATACACCTATAAAAATATCAGCATTCTTTAGTGCGTCTTCCAGCTGACCTTGGATACGGGAGTTTATGATTTTTTCCTCAATAAGTGCTTGCTTTGTAGAATTTAAATTATCTCTGTTCTGACAAATTATTCCTTGGCTATCTACCGCGATAATTATTATTCCAGGAGCGTAGTGTTTTAAGAGCTTCATAATTGCTACACCTGCGGCACCTACCCCGCTGCAAACGACGGTTAAATCATTAAGATTCTTTTGGAGTATTTTCGTGGCATTAATCAGTCCTGCCAGTACCACGATTGCGGTACCGTGTTGGTCGTCATGCATAACAGGTATTTTTAATTCGTTTTTTAACCTGTCTTCCACCTCAAAACATATAGGTGCTGCTATATCTTCTAAGTTAATTCCTCCGAAACTAGGAGCAATCGCTTTCACGACAGCGACTATTTCATCGGCGGTATGTACATCTAATATAATGGGGATAGCATCTATATTGGCGAAATGCTTGAAAAGCATGGCTTTACCTTCCATAACCGGCAACGCACCGTATGGGCCGATATTTCCAAGTCCTAATACGGCAGAACCATCTGAAATAACCGCCACGCAGTTATTAAGCCACGTGTAATCTCGAGCACTCTCGGGATTTTTAGCAACTAGGCTTGATACACTTGCAACACCGGGGGTATAGTAGATGCTTAACTTCTCTTTACTATCGAGAGCATCTTTTAGCTCGAGAGCGATTTTACCCTTTAGTTTTTTATGTTCTTCTAGCGCTTTTTTGCCATAATCCATACAGCTATATTAACAGATAAGTAACACTTGCAAGTATACGGATATTAGTGTAATATCACATGAGCTATGAAATCAGTTATTGATAAAATCAACGAACAGTATAAAAAATCGGCCGTAGTAGACGTTCGCAGTGGCGATACTGTTAAGGTGCACCAGAAAATTAAGGAAGGCGACAAAGAGCGTATCCAGATCTTCGAGGGGTTAGTTATACGAACCGATAATAGAAACAGCCACACAAGCCGCATAATGGTTCGTAAAGTTGCCAGTGGTGTCGGTGTAGAAAAGAGCTTTTTACTACACAGCCCGTTAATCGCTAAAATTGAGGTAACAAAGCGCAGTAAGGTACGTAGAAACTATCTTAGCTATATGCGTGCGCTTACGGGCAAGTCCGCTCGTCTTACAGGTATAAAGTTTGACCGCCAGGCTGTCAACGATATCCCTGAGCAAGAACTAGTTGCTAATACAGAAAAACAAGAAGAAGCTGCAGCTACAGAAAACTAGTAACTACTATGAGCAGCTCGACTACTCATAGAATTGTTGTCGGCATAGATGAGGTAGGAAGAGGTAGTTGGGCGGGCCCTCTCGTAGCGTGTGCCGCCTTACTTTCCTGTCACGTCACGGGTTTAAAAGACTCTAAATTACTTAGCAAGAGGCAGCGTTTGGCTGTCTATGACAATTTACTACAGAGCGGCGCGAAATTTGGCTTAGGTTGGGTGAGTAGTGAAGAGGTAGATACACTGGGTTTGAGCCTATCGGTCGGTTTGGCTATGCAAAAAGCCTTGGACGATTTATGCGTACATGCAGATGAGGTTATAATAGATGGCAACATTAATTATCTTAAAAACTTGCATACGGCCCGATGTGAAATAAAAGCAGACCAGAATTATAATGTAGTGAGTGCTGCAAGTATCTGCGCGAAGCTTGCACGGGACGCCTATATGTGCGAACAAGCTAGTATGTTTCCCGAATATGGGTTTGATCGGCACGTGGGCTATGGCACTATAAAACATATCGAAGCATTAAAAAAACACGGACTTGTACACTTGCATCGCAGATCCTTTAAGCCAATAAGGATATATGTATGATTTCAAACCATGCGCTTGGTCATAATGCCGAACAAAAGGTGGCGAAGTTTCTCGTAGCTAAAGGTTATAAAATTATTGAGCTAAACTGGAAGATACCGGCTGCAGAAATAGATATCGTGGCTAAAAGGGGGTCGTGTATCTACTTTGTAGAAGTCAAGAGCCGTAGTAATTATGAGTATGGTGATGGTTTTGATTATATTACACGATCTAAGATAAAACAGATGAGCAGGGCAGCTAGTATGTGGGTTAAGCAGAAAAATTATACAGGCGAATATGTGTTGTCTGCGGCATCTATCATAGATGACGATATCGAATTTATTGAAAGCATGCTTTAGACTAGCAATGTTCGTCTAACCACGACTTTACGCCAGCTTCATCTCTTTGTCTCCAAGCTACTCTGGTCTTTATCTCTGAGATTGCTATGCATATATTTCTCTCAAGCGTCGTCTCTTTTTTTAATGGTGTAAAGAATGCCTCATAACGTTCTAGCCAGTCACTCGTGTTTAATGTACCTGCCAAATAGGTTGGTAGGTCACTGTATGACATGGTCTTGCCAAGACGTTTTTTTATCCAGCCCCAGTTATTAGTAGCCCAATTCCATGTATCTGCTTGTGTATAGTGATTACGCATAAGATAAGCGAACCAGCGCCTTATATCCTGATCGCGTACAAATCCATTCTCGCCAAATGCATTATGAATTATGTATTCTAGGGATTCATTGTCTTTTGTACTGGTTATGGCACCGCATAAATTTAGTTGGAGCTCAGCATTTTCGCTGTTCTTATATGTATCTGAGAGAGTTTTTACCATCGGTAAACCAGAGTTACGGATTTCTGATGCTAATATTGACGTTCTTAGGTCGGCTGGAAGTTGGGTTATATCTTGGACTGAATCGTACATTGTATGAGCTATACTGGTTGTGCCCTTGTCTTCCCCGGCTAACATCCAGCTAATAATAACTTGTCGCAGGAGCGTGTCGTTTGGATCCTCGTCGTTAGGTTGAGTCCAACCTAACCTGTTGTAGTGCTTTTTGCTAAGCATAACACATAGCTTTTTAATCTGTTTATCAGCACTTTCGTCACCTTGGATTAATAGTTTTGCGTACGATAGTATACGTCCGTAAAGTGCCCATACTGCTTCGCGTGGTTCGTTTTGAGAAGATAATAAAATCTGTAAAGCGGAAGTAAAGGACACTTTACCAGCTATGCAAAGGAGAAGCGTATCGTTTAGTATAGTAATACGCGCATCACTCGATATGCGTAAGCAAGACACGTCGCTATGTATCTCCTCTAGGTGGGTGGTGTCGCGGTAGTTGACAACGTAATGTCCGCTACCCGACTGATTAATAAGCAGTGTATTCTCATTACGAACCACCCTATACTGCTGGGCGACATTATCTAACACTGACGGAACGGATGCGTAGTTAGATAAAAGAGGTATTGGCCATAATAGAGGACTAGTTTCTTGATCCATGATAAAACGTTCTTGGTGCAGACTTAGCTTATCGTTAGCATAGGTAACGTCTAAGACGGGCATTCCTGACTGGCTTATCCAGGTGTTCATTATAGTTTTTAATTCTTTGTCCGATACGCTTTCAAAGGCTTCCCATAGATCCTTTTCCGTAGTGGTGCCGTAAGCATGTTTGCTAAAGTAACGTGTTAAGCCTTTTTTGAAATCAGCTTCTCCAATATATTCCATGAGCATTTTTAGTAGCCTTCCGCCTTTGGCGTAGACAATGGCAGGATCGAATATGGTACTGATTTGCTCTGGATCCGAAACGGCAACTTGTACGGGCTGTACGTCGCTATATACATCACGGTTACTGGCGGATATTATGTCGGTAGCCGCATATTGTTCCCATTGTTGCCAGTTGGGATATAGGCTGTCCATGGCAACATGCTCCATAAGGCTTGCAAAACTTTCATTCAACCATAGATTATCCCACCATTTCATGGTTACAAGGTTGCCAAACCACTGGTGAGACAGCTCATGTGCAACGACCTGTGTAACATATTGTTCTCCTGACAAAGACCTGTTGTCTGGATCAGCCAACAATGCTATTTCTCTATATGTAATAAGGCCCCAATTTTCCATGGCACCACTATCAAAATCGGGAAGAGCAAGCTGGTCGCACTTTTTTAAGGGGTAGGGGTATCCATAGTATGCTTCAAAGAAATCGAGCACCTTAGCTGCCTCTTTAACAGAATATTCCAAATGACTTAAGGGCTGTACCAG
>JBBSJF010000068.1:0-5773 GCA_038257495.1 Saccharimonadales bacterium (SeqCode)
ATGAGCAGCAATGCGGCTTTGGTAAGAAGCCATATGCGTAAATCGGTATGGACCAGTTACGTCGCCTGCGGCATATATATGCTTATTGCTTGTTTGCATATATTTATTTACTAAGATACCCGTTCGGTCATATTCTACGCCAGCGTTCTCCAGGCCTAGATCGGTGTTGGGTGCTTTGCCACTAGACAGTAGTATTTCATCTACCGACACTTGGTGGGCTTTGCCGTCAATCTCAAATTGTACGACTTTATAAATACCCTTTATAAATATCCGCGTAATTTTCGCACTGGTGTATATCTTTATGCCACGTTTTTCAAACAAGCTACCTACGAGCTCGCCCACCTCGGGGTCTTCTAGACCGATAAGTCGAGGAGCGATATCTGCAATATGTACCCGCACACCGAACGTATTAAAGAAATGTGCAAATTCGCAGCCAATAGCCCCTCCGCCAATTACAAACAGAGATTTTGGAGGTTTCACATAATCTATTGCTTCGCGGTAGGTAATAAAGCCAGTTTCGGCTAGCCCTGGTATGGGGGGTACAACAGATTTTGTGCCAGTAGCCACTAAAAATTTACGTGCTTTGTATCGACGACCATTAACAGATACCGTCCATTTATCTATAAAATGAGCATACCCTCGTATGAGCTTAATCCCTTCGTGTGCAAAGATTGCTTCGCCCTCTTCTGTGCCGGTATGGGCAACGGCCGTATTCTTCCAGCCGCGAATAGCTGGGTACTGAACACTGATCTCGCGGGCATGGATACCAAACTTACTTCCTTCTTTTGCGGTTGTATATACTTCAGCTGCTTGTAGTAATGCTTTGGTAGGAACGCAGCCGTAATTCGGGCATTCGCCGCCTATCTTTTCGGGCTCTACAACTGCTACTTTTTTACCAGCACGCGTGGCTAGGTGTGCCGCTACGCCGCCGCCTGCACCCGTACCTAAAATAATGAGATCATAATCTACATGGCTAGGCGTCTTTACGTTTTGTTTGTACATTACCAGATGATCCTATGGTGCACATATTGGTACGCAGCATCAGGGTTAATTGCCTTTAGTGGCTGGGCTGCAATACGGCGAATGTCATTGCTCGTCACTTCGTGTTTGCTAGTAATCCAGTTTTTAACATGCTCTGTAACTTCTCTGGCTATAAGTTCAGCAGAGCCAATGGGCTCTTTGGTACATAGTGCAGCTGCATATATGCTGGCATATACCTTACGTTCGTCGAACGGTTCAGAGTGCCCACCTCTTTTGACAATATGCTTCATTCTAACCGAAATTAATACTTCCGTTAGCAATAAGAATGAGTATCCAACCGAGGGCAGTTAATAGAAGGCCCATAAATAAGCGCATCGAGCCCTTGCCGTCTTCCTTCCACTTAGCGACCTTACTAATCTTAGCTCCGCAGGCGACCATAATAAGTATTACGATTAAAGGTGCGACGAATATCAGGTTATATAGAACCATGAGGGCGAAGGCAATTGCGTTGAAGTCTATGCGTAAAATAGTGATAATGGCTAGATAGGGAGCACCCGTACACGGGAGTTCGACGGCAGCTACAAATGCTCCTATTGCCATGACGCCGATGATGTTGGTCTTTTTTGTAGAGAACTCATGGATTTTGCGAGCAAAATAAGGTGGTATCTGCAGGCTAAAGCCTTTGCCGTACCAGAAGAAATCTTTAACCTCTAAAATACCCGCTACAATTACAAGAGCGCCAACTGCCAAAGATAGATACTCGGCAACAACGATAGGAATAGTAGTAAAAGCGTATATAAGTCCTAGGCCAGCCAGTAGGTAAGTAGTAAATATGGCAAATATATAGGCGCTACCATTCAGAATGAGCTTCTTAGTTCCGCCGCCCTGACCCATAATTACGGAGACCATAAGGATAAGTACACCAATAGCACACGGGTTAATAGAATCTATGGCGGCCGAAGCAACAACCAATCCGATAGTAGGTAAGTCTAACATTACTGATTCCCTCCATCCGTAGTCTCACGGATATTACAAAGGTCGGGTTTGTATTCTTTTACTCCAAACTGTACACAGCGAACAGCATCCTTGACTCCATATTGCTGGCAGAGTTTATCGGTTCGATCGCGTGGAGTGTCGAATTCGACAATAATACAATCTGATGGTGGTCCCAAAGAAGACTCATCACGGATAACATATTCGGCAGGGTTGGTCAGCTTACGTTGGCTGTATGTTTTAGATACTTTATCGTACGTATATGCAAACACTTGCAACTCGGCATTTTCTTCTTCGCTACCACTGCATGACTGGCCATTTTGTAGCTCTAAAATCTTGCCTTTGTCGTCGTTGGTAACCCATTCATTCGAGTTGGTAGCCAAGTTAAAGTTCTCACTACGTTGAGGATCGCCGTCTGTGTTATCGTCCGCTTCGCTTGTGAACCACTTATTAGAGTCGTTATTAAGCGGTATGCCTATACGGTCGTCTTGTATATAACCACCAGTTACCTGCATAAACTTACCCAAAGAAGCATCGTGACTCTTTTTAACGACTACTCCTTCTAAATGTATATGCTTGTCGTTGTGCTCGTGGTAGGTGCTTGTGCCGACCTTGTTCGACAATTTGCCGGTAGGGTTACGAAGGTCTAGCTCTGCGCCGCAAGACCAAAATTCGATCTCAGCGTGCCAGTGCACAGGCCCTTTAGACTCTGCTTTGGAGTTGAGGTATACCGTACCTGCAAGCAACGTACCAGCAGATATCACCATTGTCCCAGCCATGACTATAAATAAAGGTTTTTTAAGCTTCTTAAATAGTTTTTTTCTTTTTTGAAATAGCAACGCGATGACGGTGCAGACGAATAATATTACTGAGCTTATTACTACAGTTTTGAATCCGATTGATGTAATTTGTTGTTCTAGGTCAACCGTAGCGAAGAATATGTTCATAATCCACCTTAATTTGTTTTGCTTATGCTTAAGGGTACTATAGCATTAATAGTAAGTAAGTATCAAAATAATATGGTGGGAAATATGAGTAAGTGGTATCAAACAGAAATTAACAAGATCGCACCTGAGCTAGAAGTAGATAGTAGTACTGGACTGAGTTCTGCAGAAGCTACAAAACGTCTAGCACACTACGGGCCTAACGAACTGACAGCTGCAAAAAAGATTAACCCCTTTCAGCTGTTTATAAGCCAGTTCCAGGATGTACTGGTTATTGTACTTCTTATTTCTGCGGCTGTGTCTCTGGGATTAGCATTCGTAGAAAAAGAGGGCAGCTTTAAAGAGCCTTTATTGATATTCGCGATCGTTATTGCAATTGCGCTCGTGGGATTCTTTAACGAATATAAGGCAGAAAAAACTGTAGAAGCTTTAAGCAAGCTCGTGGGCTTTAAAGCCAAGTTACGCCGAGATAACGATGTAGTCGAGGTAGATGCTAACAACGTGGTACCTGGCGACATTGTCCTAATCGAGGCGGGCCAAAAAGTTCCAGCAGATATCCGCCTTATAGATGTAAGTGACTTAAGCGTTAATGAATCTTCACTTACGGGCGAATCTTTGCCAGTATTTAAGAACACCGACGCATTAAAAAAAGATGCACCACTTGGCGACCAAAAATGTATGGTATTTGCTGGTACTTTTATTGCCAACGGTAGTGCTGTGGGCGTGGTTGTAGGCACAGGGCAAAAAACCGAGATAGGTAAGATCGCAGACCTAGTAAATAGTGTCGAGAACGAATCTACTCCCATGCAGCAAAAACTTGACGATCTTGGCAAGAAGCTCGGCTATTTTATAGCAGGTGTTTGCATAGTCGTGTTTTTTATCGTCTTCTTTTTTGTGCGTGAAGGTAGCGATAAAGGCGTAGTGCATCATATTATATTTGCCTTTACTGCAGCTGTAGCCCTAGCAGTTGCCGCTATACCAGAAGGTTTGGCTTTCGTAGTGCGTATCAGCTTGGCATTTGGAGCACGCAGAATGGCTTCTAAAAATGCTCTTGTGAGGCGGCTTTCTGCAGTCGAAGCGCTAGGCTCTACGGACGTAATTTGTTCAGACAAAACAGGCACGCTTACGAAAGGCGAGATGACTGTTCGTAAAGTCTACGTCAATGAAAAAATCGGAACAGTGAGCGGCGGCGGATATTCAACGAAAGGTGTTATAGAGTTTCTAGAGCGCAAACTTCCTTCGTCGTTAGATTTACTGCTCAGAATAGGCGTTATATGTAACGATTCTGTATTGCATGAAGAGACAGTACTAGGTGATCCTACCGAAGGTGCACTGTTGGTTTCGGCAGGCAAGGGTGGTATATCTTTACCGTCTATTAAGACCAAATATCCGCGGGTCGCAACTATTCCTTTTAGTTCTGAACGTAAGAAGATGAGTACGGTGCACGAGACTTCTAAGGGTAAATACTTCGTAGCTACGAAAGGGGCGGTAGAGATGGTGCTTGCTAGCTGTAGTATGTACCTAGCGTCCGACGGCACAGAAAAGAAGCTCACGGACAATATTAAAAAAGAAATACTGAGTCATAACGTGGCATTTGCCTCAGAGGCTTTACGTGTTTTGGGGTTCGCATATAAAGAAACCTCTAAGCTGACAAAAGGTGAGGCAGAGACCGAAAAAGGTCTGACCTTCGTAGGCTTGCAGGCTATGATGGATCCGCCGCGCGAAGAAGTGATCGAGGTAATCCACCGAGTTACCGCCGAGGCTGGCATGCGCGTTATTATGATTACGGGCGACTACGTAGAGACAGCCAAAGCCGTAGCCAAAGAGATCGGCATCCAGGGCGAAGCTATTTCTGGTAGTGAGTTGGACAAGCTGACCCAAGAAGAATTCGAAGACCGCGTGGAACACATTAGCGTCTACGCCAGGGTAAACCCCGAGCATAAGATCCGTATTGTCCAAGCGCTTAAAAAACACGGTCACCAAGTCGCCATGACGGGCGATGGAGTAAACGACGCACCAGCTATTAAGGCCGCCGACATTGGCATTGCCATGGGCAAGAACGGCACGGACGTAGCTAAAGAGGCTGCCGATCTCATACTATTAGACGACCAGTTCCTAACCATCGTCAACGCTATAGAAGAAGGTCGTGGCATATTCGACAATGTCCGTAAGTTTGTTAACTTCCTTATTAGCTGTAACATCGCGGAAGTTATCACCATTGTTATCGGCATCGTGTTCTTTAAGAGTCTACTGCTTACTGCAGCGCAGTTGCTATTCATCAATATAGTTACTGATGGCTTGCCGGCCGTTGCTCTTGGCTCAGACCCTGCACGAGCTAATGTGCTGCAAGCAAAACCCAAGCGTTTTCAGGAGGCAATCGTATCTAACCGAGTGTGGGTAGAAATAGTCATATTCGGTACGCTCATGAGCATTCTGCTTGCTCTGCAGTACTGGTACAACAATACGCACGAGAGTGCCTTTGCGGCCGTGTCCGCGGCTTTCACGGCAATGGTCGTATACGAGCTGGTGCGTCTGATAGATATCCGTACAGATTACAAGATCAAATGGTTTTCTAACCCGATGCTCAGCGTTGCGGTAGCTTCGTCATTCGTACTGCAGCTGGCAGTTCTGTATGTGCCGTTTATGGCTCATTATTTTGATGTTGGGCCATTGTCTCCGCATGACTGGATAATAATGCTGCTAGGTTCGGCCTTCTTGTTCATCACCATGAAAGCACTCAATCCGCTGCTCGACCGGCTATTTATGTCTACCGAAACCTCCGAGCAGACCGCCTAAGATGTTGACAACTTCGTTGTGTGCGCTATCATATAAGCATTAGCTAAAACTATAAAAAG
>JBBSJF010000069.1:0-5680 GCA_038257495.1 Saccharimonadales bacterium (SeqCode)
AACTATACATGTGAGTATACTGTTTCTTAACAAAGCCCTGAGCGCCTATAAATCGGATATAGCCGGGCTTTGCACATTGAGATTGTAGGATCTGCGAGAGTAATTGGTAGTGGACAATATGAGTCGACTCTCGGTTACTCTCGCAGGGAGAGTGGCACCACTATTGGTGTTTTAGTGGAAGGTTATTGCGTGCCCCGTAGGAACAGGATAAAGAAGCGGAAGATCCCTACCCAGACGTCCCAGAAGGGTGTTCTCGGCTCACCCTCCAGCAGTCGGGCCGTGCCCCAGATGATCGACAACTCATGACAAGGTCTAGGTGCCATTAGTCGAAGCGGTAGGGGTGCCTGGTCTCGTCGAGCCTAACGCTCTTCTAGCAAGGTGCTTGAGAAGGGTCCGGATGTACGTCGCAGAGACGAGAGATTGGCCGAGAGCCAGCTCCATCCGGGCCCTTCGGGCCAATCAGAACCACTCTGCCTACAATCTCTTTCAACCTTGATATCAAACTGCCCATTAAGGGCAGTTTTTTGCACTTGTAATAAAAAAAATCCGCATGCTGGCGGAGTAAAATTCTTGGAAGTACCGGACCCGGTTCTTCAATGTGCTGCTTTTAGGGCTGCACTACTGGAACTTTTCGGGTCCGGGGAGCCCCAGGCGGGGCAGAGGTTCGACGCTGGCTGCGTCGCTCGCTCTGCCCACACCTGGGTTTGTCCCTGCTCTCCTACGTGCGCACCGCCTGGGGGCGGTTCACGAAGGCCTGGGGCGCACTGCTCGTCTTGTTGCGAGAGGCGCCATTGCGGTTGGGGTCAGCCTTGTGCTCGCACATGTTCACGATGATGTCGTGAACCCTGCGCAGGCGCCGATCGAGGGCTTCCCCCTGCAAGTGGTCCATGTGGACCTTGCAGGTGAGGAACCCGTCGGATGTGATGATCACACCCGTGACTTCTGACCTCGCGGAGATCGAGCGCTCCAGGGAGACGTAGTCGCGGGTGGCAACCCCCGTCTTCCCGATGATGCTCTTCAGATTGATGCTGATCTCTCCGAGACCAATTCCTGATGAAACCACTGCCATTGTATGTCCTTTCCGCCTGTGAGGCGGGGATAGGGTACAGGGACATTCTTAAAATAGCATAAAAAGTTCTGCTTGACAAATTTACAATTATTTGTTGTTATTTAACTACATGAGCCCAAGCAGAGAACATAAAATACATGAGATTCACTCCCGAGGTGCCGAGCGGGTAGAGCGTAACGCCCATGATTATCGTGGCGGTATGATCAATATGGCTTTTGATGCTATTGCCACGTATCTTATTGATCAAGAAACTGATATAGCGGCAGATATTGAGCAGACGAAAACTCTTCCCAGAAGAGTACTATGGACAACCCTAGGCTTTGAACCCTCTGAAGAAGAAGGGGCGCCAGTAGAGGCTTTAATGATAGAACTTATACCTCGCAAAGACATAGCCGGAGAACGGATAGGCGAACAAAAAATGCGCGTATATCTTCCTATCGCAGAAGGTTTATATGCAGACGATAGGTTTGATCCAGGACTTTTAGTAAGACCAGAGTTTATAATAGTAGAACAATATGACATGTTGGGAAATCCAAGATGCTTCAAAGTAACAGATCGTGATATTGAAGAATTTGACAATCCAGTGCACAGCGAAAAACCAGACTCGGGGTTAGAGGAATTAGGCTTGAATGTATTACGATTTATGCGTCCCACGGTTGATCCAAAAGCAATTCTTGCCCACGACCTATATACTGACATGCTTAACTGGACAAGCGAGATTCAAAGAAAAGTTATGCCTAAGCCTACTGAAGATCTTGACGGCTAATTAGCACTCAGCTATTATGAGTGCTAGCGATTGGCACTCAATTGCGAGAAGTGCTAATCCTTATTCAAGAATAAACTATTGAGCCTTAAGACTTACATACTTAAAAAGTAAGTAACAGGAATTTTAAAAAGGAGGGAAGTTATGTCTGTACCAATTACACCACTGGCAGATTACGTAGTAGCTCAGCAAGAAGAAGCATCTAACAAAACAGCTAGTGGACTATATTTGCCCGATAAGGCTACCGAAAAGCCAAAAATAGCCAAAGTTTTGGCAGTAGGCAAAGAAGTAAAAGAAGTAAAAGCTGGTGACCGTATCGTGTACGGTGGCTATAGTAACACCGAGATCAAGATCGAGGGTAGCGAATACCTGCTTATTAAAGAAGAAAACGTGTACGCAACGGTAAAGGGGAAATAATATGGCTAAAAAAGTATTTTATGATGACGACGCGCGCCGCAGAGTATTGGGCGGAGCAAAGATATTGTATGACGCAGTAAAGACGACTATGGGTCCAAAAGGGCGCAATGTAGTTATAAGCAAAAGCTACGGCAACCCAACTGTCACCCACGACGGCGTAACGGTTGCTAAAGGTGTGGAGCTAGCCGATGTAGACGACGAAACTCTTGGCTATAAAGTAGGTGCCGAGCTCATCAAGCAAGCCGCTAATAAAATGAACGACGTTGCTGGTGATGGTACTACTACCGTAACCGTGCTGACGTACCACATCTTATATGAGGCGAATAAACTCATTGCGGCAGGGCATAACCCAATGTTACTTCGTAAAGGTCTAGAAACTGCAGCACACGAAGTACTTACAAAGCTTGGTACGTTAGCGGAAGATATCCAGGGTAAAAAGAGCCGTGTAGCGGAAGTCGCGACCATTTCTGCAGGCGACCCTACTATTGGTGAGCTTATCGCTGACGTTATCGATAAAGTAGGTAAAGACGGCGTTGTAACCGTAGAGGAAGGCCAAAGCCTTACGCTTGAGAGCGAAGTGGTAGAAGGTTTTACCTTCGACCGTGGCTTCGTGAGCCCGTACATGGTAACCGATACTTCTCGTATGGAAGCTGTGTACGACAAGCCGGCCATTCTTATTACCGACAAGAAAATCACCAGCGTACAAGAATTCTTGCCAATCCTGGAAAAGCTTGCGCAGACTGGCAAGAAAGAATTGGTAATTATCGCAGAAGACGTAGAGGGCGAAGTACTGGGTACGTTAGTCCTTAACAAGCTCAAGGGTGTGTTTAATACGGTAGCCGTTAAAGCCCCCGCGTTTGGAGACCGCCGAAAAGACGTCTTAAACGACATAGCTATCCTTACGGGCGGTACCGTTATTAGCGAAGACCGTGGTTATACATTCGAGAACGCCGAGATGGAGATGATCGGTACGGCTCGCAAGGTTATTGTGACCAAAGACGAGACGACTATCATCGAAGGAGCAGGTACGGAAGCCGACGTGCGAGCCCGAATCGTACAGATCAACTCCCAAGTAGATGCAGCAACCAGCGAATACGACCGCGAGAACCTCGAAAAGCGCCGTGCAGCCCTATCTGGCAAAGTAGCCGTGATCAAGGTTGGTGGTGCTACCGAGACCGAGATAGAAGAGAAGAAATTCCGCGTAGACGATGCCGTCGCAGCCGTAAAGGCAGCCTTAGACGAAGGGATAGTTCCTGGAGGAGGGATAACGCTTATTAACCTTTCCGCAACACTCGGTACTGATAAGTTCCAAAAGATTGACGGAACCGTTTTTGCTGGTATGCATATTTTAGATAAAGCGCTTGAACAACCCTTCCGAATTTTAATGGAGAACTCGGCAGTGAATCCTGACGAGTGGCTTCCGCTCATTAGAAAGGCTAAAGCCGGACAGGGTATAGATGTCAATGATCCTACTAAACTGATTGATTTGAAAGCTGCAGGCATTATCGACCCCGCTAGAGTTACTAAAGAGGCGCTACAGAACGCAGTCTCTATCGCGGGCACGGCTATAACTATGGGATCACTCGTAGTAGAAGTTCCAGAGCCAAAGTCTGCACCAGCAGGTGGTGGCATGGACCCTAGTATGATGGGAATGTAGTTGTAACTCTCAGGTTCCATTTTGGATCGTCAAAAGCGCTATAAACGGACTGGCCCGTTTAATCGCCAGCTACTTTCTTGTATGAACAAGCAAGTAGCCAAAGAAATCACAGGCGATGAACCTCCGCCAGGTCTTTATAGCTTTCTGTTCTTGGTCAGCTGCGGGACTCCTTCCAGTCGGCCTAAAGGCTAGTCCTCGCTGAGCTAAGATCAGAAACCCAGAAAGCCTTGGGAGTTTCAGGACCTGGCAAGAGACTGTGGACTAGAGATCTTATTATTTGACTATGTGATAGCTTTTATTGTTACTATTACCTTATGGATATAAAATACGATATTCCGCTGCAAATCCAAAGTTCTTCTTCTAATTGTGTGCAAACGTCTACCTCGCAGTTTCTGGGCTTCTATGGCATAGACGTAAGCCCTGATGAAATAGAAAAAGTAGTACCCGTTAGGTTTACCGAAGATGGCAAACCTCTTGGGACTCTTTTTGCGGATATTGGTAGCTGGCTAAGACAGACCACCAAGCTGGCAGTTACTATGCACACATTCGATTCGCAAATTATCGACCGTAGCTGGCTCAACTTATCCCAACATGATTTATTGGCAGAAGTCCTAAAGATGAAAGAACATGGTGTAAGCACAGCTCGTACTCCGTATGCTCCTTTTCATATAGAAGCTTACGCATCTTTCTTGAGGGCGGGAGGAGAACTCAATATTGCGAAGTGTACCAATACTTTGCTTCAGGGCTTGCTGGCAAAAGGTCCGGTACTTGCTATTATTAGCTTTAATTACATGTACGACTATCCGCGGTCCAGCTACGACCCGAACCTCAAGCAATACGTGCTCGATCCGATAAATGGCAAGGTAATCGAGCACGCGATAGTGCTAACTGGCTATACTAACAGCACCTACTATTACAATGACCCCGACGATGAAAAAGGCGGCAAGCATACCGTAAAAGACGACATATTAATCGGTGCTATGTGCGCTGCGCAGATCAATTCAAATAATTATTTGCTTACGGTCGAAGCTTCCGAAAAACACTGATAAACATTACTCATAGAGTTGTGCGTGTGTGCCGACCCGTATGAGCAGGATATGCTGAGCTGATAGATATTTAAAATGCGCACGTAAATCACCCGATATGCTAAAGCTAAAAATACCAGTAAACTCCCCAGATAATTCGTGAATATTAAGCTGAGAAAGATTTTTACCTTCTATTAATAAGCATAATCTTTCAGAAAATTTAACCTGTTGTTTAGGATTTAGCTTTCGGAAACTCTTCTTAAACTCCCGATGATAGTCAATTTTCATCAGACATGAGGCTTTTCATCAGGTCGTCTACGCCATTGAAACTGCCCGTGATATTGCTGCCAGATTTTGCATCTTGCTCAATGTTGCGTAATTGCTTAGCAAAACCTTGGTTAGGCACCAGTTCTTCGGTAAATTCTATTCGTCGTTCGCGTCTTACTTGACGCAGCTTGTTCTCTACAATAGCGCTAAAGCTTAGCCCCATATTTTTAGCTAACTTTTGGATGTCTTTTTTAAGATCATCATCTATTTTAATAGTTATTGCCACTTGTTTCATATTCGTAATTTAGCATAAAGTATGTACTTATACAATATAAATACAATACTTTATAAAAACGTAACAGTCTAATCCTAATATGCTCGTACGCCACACTAAATATTTATACATTAAACTTGATTAACAACAAAAAGTATGCTAGAGTATATTAAACAGTAAAAATAAATATATTATGACAAATAAATTA
>JBBSJF010000070.1:0-5663 GCA_038257495.1 Saccharimonadales bacterium (SeqCode)
GCATCTTCCAAGGGTTCGGCTGTTCGCCGATTAAAGTGGTACGCGAGCTGGGTTCAGAACGTCGTGAGACAGTTCGGTTTATATCCGCTGTGGATGATAAGAAACTTGAGGAAATTTGCCCCTAGTAAATAATTGCTACTTTACGCAGAAATGCGTAATGACAACGCGGCTAATAACGGTGAAACCTTCATATGTTTTTGGTTCGAGAATTATATACAGACAGGTCCGTCTGTATATAATTCGCTTGAGGACCGAAAACCTCTGAAAGGCAATACCGTGGGAAGTCGATCAAGTGTTGAGAAAGCGTATATTGCGGGTTTTCTAGATGGTGATGGCAGTATTATGTTGCAGATCAAAAAACGAATAGACACCAAGCGTGGCTATCGTTTTATGGCAACAGTCTGCTTTTACCAAGATACCCGCCATAGTGCACCTCTATATTGGATACAAGAAGTTCTAAAGATCGGCTACATTTCGAATAGAAATGATGCTATTTCTGAGCTGAGGATAAACGGATTTAAACAAATCCGAACTATCCTCACAGAGCTAAAGCCGTATATTCGTTTTAAGATAATTCAGTCTGAAGCGATGATACGTGCTTGCAGTATTCTAGATAGAGATGCCAGTAAGCTTTCGGATAAACATCTTCTGGAAGTCGTTGAGCTCATAATGATCATTCAAAATGAAAATTATAAAGCTCACCGAAAGAAAACCAGAGATGAATATTTATATATACTTGGTTTGACCCCGTAACGACTTGGTCTTTTTAGACCGGATGGAAGACCCTTTGCCTATAAAGCAAAAATATATGGCTTCCATAATACGCCGCTACCTTCGTCCCGATATACTAGGGAACAGGTAAAGATATAGTCTGCGCCTTTAGAAATAAAGGAATAAGCGACGAGAGGACCGGGGTGAACGCACCGCTGGTGTATCGGTTGTTCTACCAAGAGCATTGCCGAGTAGCTAAGTGCGGAACAGATAAGCGCTGAAAGCATATTAAGCGCGAAACTGACTCCAAAATTAGGTTTCTCTATGAGGACCCTGAAAGACGATCAGGTTGATAGGCACCAGGTAGAAGCGCGGTAACGTGTGTAGCTGAGGTGTACTAATCGTCCCATTGACTTTTTGTGTTCCATTTTATCACGCATGCTGATCAGTTGTGTGAAAATGGATAAGACATTTGACTAGTTATTGGTGCATATCATATGCATCATACGTTTGGCTTTACATTTGAATCTATTAATTAAGCAAGGCCGTCCGTCTAAGTATTGATGGACACCGATATTACGCCTCTAAAGAGACGTGGTATTTGGTAGATGGTAGATGGTAGATGAGGATTCTCAAGGGTTTCTAACTACTAAATACCAACTGCCAACTACTGCGCTTCCGCTTGAGAAGCGTCTCATCGGTGCCCATAGCACGAGGGAAACACCTGTTCCCATTCCGCACACAGCAGTTAAGCCTCGTAGCGGTTACAATACTACCACAAGTGGGAAAATAGCACGGTGCCGAATTATAGAAAATTGCCTCCTGAAAAGGAGGCTTTTTCTTTTCAAGGAGAGGCATTATCCTCTTAATGTGTGGTGCATAGGGATAAACATGTTGCTCTGGCTGTCCTCCCTCGAATTGGATGTTATAAATTAGAAGTAAATTCCCACTTACAGTAATTTAATGGATGACTATATTCTGAAGTGGATGTTATTTGACAGTACTAGTTAACGGGGATACACTATGGATAAATCAATATTCATTCAATCAAAAGGATAACAGTGGAACCAATTGAACCACCAGATGATAATATTCATGCTCAGCCAAAAAAGCTTGAAGTTGTTCGTAATTTTATCACCCCCAAAGTATTACTCATAACAGGAGTGTTTGCACTTACTGGTGCTTTTCTAACATCTCGTATATGGGCAGTTTCACAAGCTAATCAGATACCGGTCGTCAATGAAATTTGCAGCCTATCCCACGAGTTTAAATACACCCAGCAGGTAGGGGATGTGTGTGCTTTGCCCGATGGTTTGTCAAAAGTGCGCTTGAAGGACGACACATTCATAGTAACAAGAGGTTTTGAACCAATTCCAGAAAATGCTCCGAAGCAAACGCCTCCTCGTACTGACAAATTAAATAGTGCCGCCGGAGCCACGCTGGGCGCCACAACCCCCGCATGTGCCACTGATTATTATATTAAGGTTATTATAGCAAACCCCTATGGCTACCCTAATACGTACACTCAAAAAATGCCTATAGTACGAGATACCGTACACGAAGCTAACGGTATGATCCGGGCTGAGGGTAATCGCTTTGGCGTGCCCATGGATCTTAAGTTTCTATGTGATAGTAGTGGCGCGATTGCAATTGACAATGTGCAACTAGGACCACAGGCTGGTGGTTTTGCAAGTATCGTCAGCGATATAAAAGCCAAAGGTTACAATAACCCAAAAGTAAAATATTGGATTTGGGTAAATGGTGATGGTTCGCCGGGTGGTACGAGTAGTTATATACTGGATGATTCTCCAGGAGTTGGTAACAGAAATAATGGTAATGACACATCCGCTTCTTACTCGGTGACGTGGTCAACTGTAGGTACGGTCGGAGCAGCGAACTTTATCCATGAGGGTTCTCATGCCCTTGGAGCAGTACAACCTTCTGCCCCTCATTATAAAAGTGGCGCTCACTGTACTGACGGAAGCGAGCTGGTTTGCTACGGCGGTAATCCACCTGTTAAGTGCAGTAATGAGTATTGGCAGCGTTTTGATTGCAATAACGATGATTATTTTCATCCAAACCCACCAGCAGGAAGTTATCTGGCTACTAAGTGGAATATAGGCGCGTCTTATAATCGTTATATTAGCCGAGGCGGCACTACTACAACCCCCCCTACTCCTCCTCCTGTTTCTCCGCCAACACCACCACCCGTGGCTCCTCCTAACCCCCCGCCAACAAACCCAGGCGTTTCCATGCCAACAGGAAACTTCAGTCTATTAAATAAAAATAAATGCCTGGATATACAAAGCTATACTGATGGAGCTCAGGCGACTCAGTGGGATTGCAACACTGGTTCATGGCAAAGTTTCTCTTTCAGAGCTGCGGGAGGAAATTATTACAACATCGTATCCCGATATAGTGGTAAATGTTTGGACTATGGCAATACTGACAATTGGCGAAATGGCGGTAAGATCCATCAATGGGCTTGCCACGGTGGGCAGAATCAACTATTTAGCTTTCAGTCACTGGGTAACAATCAGTACAAAATTATTGGCAAAGCTGGAGGTCGTTGCCTAGACTCGCCATTTAATACAAATGGAGGTGCCTTGCACCAATGGGACTGCGTAAGTAATAACATAAATCAAGTGTTTTCGACTCGCATGATTGGAGGGACTGTCACGCCACCACCTGTTGATGTGACTGCGCCTCCAACTCCTACTGGTTTACGTTCTAGTGGCACTACAGCCAAAAGTATTCAGCTGACCTGGAATGCCACAAGCGATACTATAGGTTACAAGATATATCGCAATGGAATACAAATTGACACTACCAGTATTACTAGATATACAAATAGTGGGCTTGTTCCACGTACTACTTATAGTTATCGGGTCGCAGCTTACGATGCTGCTGGTAACACATCCGGTCTCTCTCCTGCGGTAAGTGTAACTACCCAGTCATGTAGCTTCTTATCTTTTTCCTGCCAATAAGATTCCGAATAGTCGAATTTATTTATGAAGGCAACACAGAGTGGAAACGGCTTTAGTCGTGACTATATACGATGTGGAGCAAATGGAAACCGTCTAACATCAATACGAAGGACGAGGAGATATTAAAGACGATAGCTTTGCATTTTTAGAATCCTACTAATAAAATGCCTGCCTTAAAAGGAATATCTACGATTACTAATTAGATAATTTTCATTTTTCAAGATTAGACAATATGATTCTGGTTAATGCCTATCCATGTCACTACTACATAAAAGTTTTGTTGTAAATGATACCTTGAAATCTAATCTTTAAAAGATAAAACTAAAGATATGAAAGTAACGAATTTATTATTTTGGGTGCAAGAGAACAAGCTTAGTGAGAAGTTTTACAAGAAGGTAGGATTTAGTGTTCTAAAATCTGATGATATCCACTCTGTAGTAGAACTAAGCGACTTTAAGATTACGCTTGTGAATATGAGAGACGAAGCAGAATTTTCTAAAGATGCTATGGCGGGCGAAAAAGGCAGAGGAATGTATGTGTATATTTATGTAGACGATGTCGATGCTAAATACACCGAGCTCGTTCAGCAGGGACTAAAACCAGCAACCGAGCCTCGAGATTGGGCATGGGAAAACCGCGAGTTTATACTAAAAGACCCAGATGGATACAAACTCTGCTTTTGGCATCAGATTAACATATAATTGTAAAAAATAACTAAATGCATTATATACTGTCAGCATTATTTTAGAGGGTAGGAGTCGTATGAGTCAAAAACCTGTAGTAAATTCTGGATCTATACATACGGTAGGGGAGTCGAAATGGCTAATTTAGGGGTGATACTACTTTATATGACTGTGGCAGCAGTCCAAGCAAAGTTGATGTCTATATTTACCGTAACTGACAATGCCGCTGACGTTAAAGAAGCTATGACGGATGATACATTGGGGGGAATCCCAAATGTACTGAACGCTCGCTCAGTACACGAATACTAACTAAGTATTTTGATGAGTTAGTACTGGAGATATCCTATGCCCGAGGTATTATACATAAAGTATACAAACTTCCTGTGGATAAACTTTCCTCTGATAATGAGTTAGTGACACTTTTTACAACAAAATTTATGAATTTTGATAAAAAACGATACAGATGAACGGTGTATATACAGATGATTACTTCATTTTTGTATATAAACAACAACAATAAAGTCATTTTTAAGTACATAAAAAGCCTTTTAATCTGTATTAATTTTGTATTCACTATCTCTATCATTGCTTTGTTTGTTATCGTATACTGCTTAAGATTATGAAAATAAATAGTAGCCTCCATGCCGCTTAACAGCTGGCCCAATACTGGTAATGTCGTCCAGCCTACCTTTCCTTTAGGGCAGGTGAGTCCTCCAAAGCCTCCCCGTTCCCGCCGCCGCCTCTGGGCCGGCCTGGCAATATTGTTCCTGCTGTTGGCCGTTGGCGGCTTCACCCTCAAGCGCATTGTAACCAATGTCGCCAATGCCCGTTCACAAGACCAAGCAGCCTTGCGAGCCGAACTAGACGCCCTCAAAGACCGGGCGGCCATCACCACCCTGAGCGTCACCAACCTGACCGCCGACACCGGCCGGCTCAAGACCCTGCTGGTTACCAACAAAACCACCCTGCAAGGCGCTACCACCATCGAAGATACCCTCGAGGTTAAAGCGACCAGCAGCTTTACTGGCACCACTACCTTTAACGGGGACACCATAACCAACGGCAACAACGTCACCAGCGGTTCCATTACCGCCTCCCAGTTCAACGGTACCTTCAATGGTTCGTCAACCGGCAACTTTAGCGGTACGTTCTCAGGTTCATCTCAGGGCACCTTTACTGGTAACGGTTCCGCCCTGACCATGGTAGACGCGACTACCCTAAACAGCCAGAACGGTTCTTTCTACCAAAACGCCACTAATATCAATGCCGGCACATTAGCTGA
>JBBSJF010000071.1:0-5603 GCA_038257495.1 Saccharimonadales bacterium (SeqCode)
ATGTAAGCTATAATAGAATATAATGAAAATTGGATTAGTGTGTCCATATACCATGTTTGGTAGCGGTGGTGTCCAGGAAGTCGTCTTGGCTTTATATGAGCATCTTGCTGCACGTGGACATACGGTAAAGATCATTACACCCAAACCACGAGAATATAAAGGTAAAATCCCGACAAATTATATTTTATTAGGTACGTCTTCTTATGTTAAATCACCGTTTAATACTACTGCGCACGTGAGTACTACCATCGACAACGATGAGATAGACTCGATATTTAAAGAAGAGGAATTTGATGTACTACATTTTCATGAGCCTTGGGTACCCTTTCTAAGTAGACAGCTCCTTACGAGGTCTACTGCTGTGAATGTTGCTACTTTTCATGCTAAATTACCCGAGACGGTAATGCTAAGAACTATTGAGCGCGTAATTACACCGTATACAAAATCTGTTTTAAAATACATCCATGCATTTACGGCGGTGTCAGATACAGCAGCAGAATACCTAAAGAGCTTAAGCTCCGAGATCGTACATATTATTCCAAATGGTATCGAGATGGCAAACTACAATAATGTAGAAGCAAAAGTGTATAAAAAACCGACTATTTTATTCGTGGGCAGATTAGAAAAGCGCAAAGGTGTTATGTACTTGCTGAAAACATTTCAACAATTACGGCTTCGCAACGATGCCCGTTTACTTATTGGCGGTTCGGGTCCGGATGAAGACAAGTTAAAGAACTACGTAGAAGAAAATAACATATCGGATGTATCCTTCTTAGGATATGTAAGCAATGAACGAAAGGCGAAGCTAATCAAAAGTGCCGATGTATTTTGTTCTTTTGCCCCTTACGGAGAAAGCTTCGGGATCGTGCTGCTGGAAGCGATGGCGGCCGGCACTCCTGTTGTTGCAGCTTCGAACCCTGGCTATAGTAACGTACTGACTAACACTGGAGCTATATCATTAGTAAACCCCAAGGATTTCGATGATAGCGCAAGAAGAATTGAGATATTACTAAAAAATACTGAGATCAGAATTTTATGGAAGAAGTGGGCTAAAAAAACCATCCTGCAGTATGATTATAAAAATGTAGCAGATAAGTACGAAGATCTATATAAGTCTTATACGTCGTGAAGATACTATATGTACTAGATGATACGATGGAGCGCCCTGATGGCGTACAGCAATATATTAGAGCCGTCGGCAGCTGGATGTCGCTGAAGGGCCATAATGTACATGTGGCATGTGGCGGAGCGTCTGACAGTAGTTCTGTACTGAAAATCCGTGGGCTCGCGAAAACTTTAGACATTAGTTTCAATGGGAATAAGTTGGCAATAACGCTACCTATTAGCAGGCGGAAGCTGAAGCACTATTTACTAGATGAAAACTTCGACATTATACATATACAGTTGCCATGCAATCCGCTTTTTGGACAGCTGTTAATTAATATGGCGCACAAGTACTGTAAAGATACAAAGCTAGTCGGTACGTTTCATATTTTGCCATATGGATTATTGCCCTACATGGGAGCTCGATTGCTTGGATTTTGGCAAACTCCGACGGTGAAAAAGTTGGATAAGGTACTAGCGGTAACAGAGTCTGCAGGTAATCTGGTATCTAAAATGTATAAAAGTGTGGCACCTATAATTATCCCGAACACTATAAACATTAAAAGCTACGAAAGAAACAAGAAAGTTCATAACGCTCCTCTTAAAATTTTGTTTTTAGGCAGATTAGTCAAGCGTAAAGGGTGCATGGAGCTACTTAGGGCACTTGCACTCATAGATAGCCCCTATCAGGCAGTTATTGTTGGTGATGGTCCCGAACGAAAAAAGCTAGAGAAGTATGCGCTTCAGAATTCTCTGCCTGTTACGTTTTTGGGTCACGTTTCAGAACGTGCAAAGAAAGAGCGTCTAGCTAGCGCAGATATACTTGTCTTTCCGTCAATGGGAGGCGAAAGTTTTGGCATTGTTCTACTAGAAGCAATGGCATGGGGCAATGGTGTTGTGCTGGCTGGCAATAACCCAGGCTACAGCTCTGTAATGGAATCGATTAAAGAAGTGCTATTCGATTCTCGAGACACTGGCAGAACTTCCGAAATTATACATTATTACTTGACTCACGATGCACAAAGAAACAAGGTTATAAAAGCGCAAAAAAATTTAGTACGAAAATTTGATGTAGATGTAGTTTGCGATCAGATACTAAACATCTATACTAGTTAGATATGAGTATATTACAGCGAGATAAAGTAGAAGTTACTATAAGTAATCGTACGGTATTAAGAGTATTAGCAGTGGGTATCGGGTCTGTGCTTGCGTTATTACTGGTATTTAAACTAAGGAACGCGATTACGTTACTATTCATATCAGCATTCCTTGCCATGGCGCTCAATCCTGCCGTGAGCTGGCTCAGCAAGAAACTACGTATTAAAAGCCGCGTACGTAGTGCAGCTATTGCCTATGTCGTCGTGCTCACCATTTTATTAAGCTTTTTTAGCCTTGTGGTGCCACCGCTTTTTAGGCAGACTACGGATTTCGTGTCTACTTTACCGGTTAAGATCTCGGAATTTAAAACGCAAGATGGCTCAGCGTCTAAATTTGTACGGCAATACAATCTAGACGACCAGCTAACAGATTTTGGTAAAGATTTTAGTTCTAAGAGCACTCGACTGCGAGGACAGGCATTCAATGTTGCAGGACGTGTTGGAGGGGCGCTGATTTCTCTTATTACCGTACTAGTTCTGACATTTATGCTTTTAGTCGAAGGACCAGGACTTATTGATAAATTTTGGGAAGTGCAATCAAAAGAAAATAGACTTAAATACAGACGCTTATCCATGCGTATGTATGGCGTAGTAACAGGGTATGTCACTGGTCAGCTCATCATAACAGTTATTGCTTCGAGCGCATCGCTTATCGCAATGCTTATCGCAAGCACGGTTATAGGAAAATCTATAAATGTTGTCGCTCTTGCGGGTATCGTGGCTCTATTTGGTCTGATACCGTTAATAGGCAATACACTTGCTGCAGTCATCGTTGTTTTTGCGTGTTTGTTGACTTCTCCTATATTGGCAATCGTGATGGCGATCTTTTTCGTGGTATATCAGCAGATAGAAAATGTCACTATTCAGCCATACATCCAGGCTCGTAAGAACGAGATGACGCCACTAGTCGTATTCGTATCGGCTCTACTCGGAGCAAGCTTTGGTGGTCTACTCGGTGCTTTTGTAGCCATTCCTACTGCCGGATGTATAAAAATACTTATCGAAGAGAACTATAGTAATAGAAAATCTAAAAACGCTTCGACCAACGTTGCTGAGTAGCCGAATCTTTAATATCTATCCCCTCTTCTAATAATGTAGCACGTATCATATCGGAAGTTTTCCAGTCTTTTGTTTTTCGTGATACACCCCTTTGCTCTAGCAGTTCTTTTTGCTTGTCAGTAATGTCGCTACCCGTGCTAAGACATAACCCCAGCGTTGCATCGATCCATAGTAAAAACGCATTAAAAGCATCTTGACTAGTAGCGTTAATACCACCTGTGTCAATAGTAGTTTCGAGGGCACTTAGATGGCGCAATGCGTCAAATGTTTGTAGGTCGTTGCTTAGAGATTCTTGTATCGCGGTTTGTATATTTTTAATGTCGTTATCGTTTATCAGACCAACGTCTGTAGTTTGCCACTTTTGATCCGCCATTGCGTGATACGACTTCAATCTATTGTTGGCAGCCTCAAGACTTTCCCAGCTAAACTTAGAATGTGAACGATAGTGGGATTCTAGCACATGTAAGCGCACCGCTTCGGCTGGTATGCCTTTACTTATAATTTCTTGCAAACGTATTCCGTTACCCAGGCTTTTTGAAATCTTTTCATCGTTTACCATAACGTGGTTACCGTGCATCCACGTATTTACAAATCGGACGCCAGTAGCCGCTTCGCTCTGAGCAATCTCGTTGGTATGATGTACGGGTATATGGTCGATACCTCCTGTATGAATGTCTAGGGTACTTCCTAAATATTTCATGCTCATGGCAGAGCATTCTATGTGCCAGCCAGGAAAACCTTTGCCCCAAGGACTGTCCCATTCCATATCTCTTTTATGATCCTTTGGAGAGAATTTCCATAATGCAAAGTCGGAGGCGCTGCGTTTCTGGGTATTGTACTGTACTCTGGCACCGGCTTGCTGGTCATCGAGATCTAAGCGGGCAAAGGCAGCGTAACCTGGAAATTTGGATGTATCGTAATACACGCCGTCGTCTATGACATACGTGTAACCTTTCTGCTCAAGCATTTTTATGAGCTCTGTTTGTTCTTCGATGTGCTCCGTAGCTTTAACAATGTGATCAGGTGTCAGAATATTTAGATGATGCATGCATTCTAGAAAATCTTTTGTATAAAAATCTGCGACTTCCCAGGCCGTCTTACCTTCGCGTCTTGCCCCTTTTTCAAGCTTGTCCTCGCCTTCATCGGCGTCGCTTACCAGATGCCCTACGTCGGTTATATTCATGACCCATAAAGGCTTTAGGTCATTTATTTGTAGGACTCGTATGAGTAGATCCATACGAATATAATTAAACCAGTGACCTATATGAGCATAATCGTAAACGGTGGGACCACACGTATAAACTCCTACCGCGGGAGGTTTAAGTGGTTGGATGGGTTCTATTTTGCGTGTAAGGGTGTTATATAGTTGCATGACTTTATCTTATAGTGCATCGAGCAATTCTGTAGCTTTTTTGATACATTCCGTTTTTACTTCTTCAAAGGTGCGACCATCTTGTACTTTAAAACCGGCTGCATAAGGGTGCCCCCCACCGCCGAAATGCTCTGCTAGCTGGTTAGCTATTCGTACGCCGAAATTACTGCGCAGTTTTGCGGTTACCTTGCCACCTGGATAGAGTTTAAAGCATATTGCTATTTGGGTGTTGATCGTATAACGCATCTCATCTATAACGAGTATAGAGGGGTTGTATTCGTGGCTGTACGTTTCTATTTCCTCCCATGGGATCGATACGATAGCTATGCGGTCATCGCTAACGTATTCTATGCGCTGCAATAGCCGACCTTTATATATAGTAACTTCTTTACTTTTACGCATAGTAGTCCGTCGCAGTTCTTCGAGTGCCGCTAAGCTGACACCGCGCTCAACGAGTTCCGATACTACCCTGATGCTTTTAGACGATGTACCCTCGCTCATCAAGCCCAGACTGTCACTTAGAATACTGGTCACGATAAACGGTAGGGAGGCTTCATTGAGCGACCATCCAAGCTCGTTTGCTAGGTCGTATATCAGTTCGCCGGTAGAAACGTCCTTAGTAATGTAAGTAACAGTTGCAAAGTCAATATCTGCTTCTGTGGTGTGATGGTCTAGCACAATACATGGTTTGGCTTTTAGCCACATAAGCTGCCCTGTTTTATCGAGCTGTTCTAAGAGTTTTATTGCACTTGTATCTACAATAATAGATACGTCAAAGTTTTTAGGCAGATCTTTTACGACTCGGTCCCATCCTGCTAAATATTGCAGGTAGGAGGGCATATCTACGCCGCAGTACATAGTGACTTCTTTGCCCATATCTCCCAAAATATGCTCTAGTGCGAGGCTGCTTG
>JBBSJF010000072.1:0-5194 GCA_038257495.1 Saccharimonadales bacterium (SeqCode)
CGAACGGAGTTCTTCGGCTTTTGTTGTTGCAAGACCAGCGACACTAGTACCATTTAAGACGACTACATTAGCATTTTCTTGCTTAATATACGGGTCCCTAAGTTGATTGCGTACAAAGCCTTGAATCTCTTTGTATTTCCCAAGCCCCGCTTTGGGTACGACCACAGACAAGCCATTAACGTTATCGGTACCTAAGAACACATTGGGCGGATCCACCAGACTTAAGGAAGCTATTTTTGGAGAATCTATCTTTTTGCCTATTTCATACACCCGCAGCATTTCTTTCTGAGAAAGATCCGTCTCTACATGATTACCAAAAGCATCTATAAGCTGGTTAAGCTTGGATGGGTTCGTAAACGTACCCGCGCTCAACACCTTTTCCTTTAGTGCGATCAGCACCAGTCTCTGCCTCTCTGCCCTGTCAAAGTCGCCTCTCGCGGATGTATAGCGCGACCTCGTATACATAAGCGCCCGCAAACCATCAAACTGTTGCTGACCTTTTTTCACATCAAGAATATACGGCTTGCCTTTATAGGACATCGCCTCATAAACTGGGTCTTCTACGTTGACACTTACCCCACCTACGGCATTAATAGCATCCTGGAATGCTGTAAAGTCTACGATTATATAATAATGGAGGGGAATTCCAAGGATCTCGCTTACCTCACCGCTAATAGCTGACGATGCAGCCTTCCTTACTTCTTCTTTGCTTGCACCCTTAGCTGTCGCCTGCTGCTTAGCTAATGTATATACGGCGTTGATCTTGGTGTATCCACTTTTATCTGGCTGGACATATAAGTCTCTCGGCACACTCAGCAGGGCTGCCTCGTTGTGGATAGGATCTATGCTAGCAACTAAAATAGTATCTGTAAGATCTTCTGCCTCATGACCAGGTCCACCTCGACCCAGTAATAGTACATTGACGCGACCATCGCCCTCGCCTTTGAGTTGAGTCGGGTCCACATTTTTGTTTAATCCAAGTGCACCTATGCCCCCACCCTTAAAGATGCTTCTTAGTTTTAGGTAGCCCTTGGCACCCAAGAATCCAACTATCAGTAATACGCTTAATGTAGAAAAAATAGCAATCCGTTTAAGTATCCCCTTCTTGGTTAAAGGTTTTTTTATTTTGGTTTTTTTACCCTTATAAGGTGGATCATCTAAAACTATAGTTTCGACACCTTCAGTATCCGCTTGCTTTAACTGCTCCATGTGCGGTCTGTGCCTGGGTCTGTCTCCGAACTGGCTTGTATTTTGAGAACGAAAACCGTCCATAGATGGAAGATTGCCGTTACCGTTGGACGGCTTTGCCTGAAAAGAAGAGATAGGGGTACTACCCTCTTTTTTGGTTTGGCTTCTGCCAAATCCATCTATAGCATTCGATGTTTTAGAACGTTTTATTTGACGAAAATTATCCATACAAGTAGGTGATAGTATAGCGGTTTTACATAGATTTTTAAAGCTTTGGCAAAACTTTTGTGAGTTACGAAATAAAGCGTATGGGGTTTTAGCAAAATGTACGCTATATTTAGATGCATGTCCGACACATCTTCGTCCCGAGAGGGCATAAAGAGCATACTAAGTACAATCGTTATTTTAGTTACTGCACCGCTGATCGCCTTGCTTATTACGGGGTTTGTATTTCAGTCCTACGAAGTAGACGGCGAAAGTATGGAAACAACTTTACAGCATAAAGACCGGCTTATCGTTCTTAAACTACCCCGCTCTTGGGCGCGTCTAACAAAAAAAGACTACATACCCGCGCGTGAAGATGTAGTTATATTTAACAGAGGCGGTACTATCGAAACAGGTACTAACCGTGAACGACAGCTGATTAAAAGAGTTATCGCCCTACCCGGCGAGCGCGTTGTGGTGGAGGAAGGCAAACTAACTGTATTTAACAAAGAGAATCCCAATGGTTACAGCCCCGACTCCAGTGATACATATGGTAAAGCAATCGGATATACCTCAGGGAAGGTGGATCTAACTGTGCCTGAGGGCGAAGTATTCGTATGTGGCGACAACCGCGGCAACTCGCAAGATTCTCGTAGCTTTGGTACCGTACCAGCCCAAGACATAGTGGGAAAACTGGCCTTAAGAATACTTCCCTTTAACCATGCGCGTACATTCTAGTAGTAGCTCTATAAGTTCATAAAAATTGTGTTCAGTTCATCTTCTGATCTGAAAAATATCTGTAAGGAGCCACCTTTAGCTGTTCTTTTTATTGTAACTTTGGTGCCCAGCTTTTTACTTAAGTGCTTAGTTTGAGGCGTAGTATCTATTGCAGCTTTTTTAGCGTCAGTAGCAGTTTTTGCACCATTTTTAGTGGCAGTTACGTATTGCTCTGCCTGCCGTACGGTCCAACCGAGTCTTAGAATACTTGCTAATAAAAAGTCCTGAGCATGCGGGTATTCTTTCAGTGCTAGTATAGCCCTGGCATGTCCCTCACTAATTTGGTTTGCCCGAAGTGCGGCTTGTGCTGGCTCGGGAAGTTGCAATAAACGAGTAATATTATTTACCGTCGAAACTGCTTTGCCGAGTCGCAGCGCGATATCTTCATAGGCAATATTAAATTGGTGATACAATCGGTATATAGACGCCGCTTGGTCAAGTGGAGACAAGTCCACCCGCTGTACATTCTCTATAAGTGCTATCTCTAGCTGCTCTAGTTCTTCCAGAGTTCTCACTATAGCCGGCACTTCCGCTAGTCCTGCTAACTGAGCTGCCCGCCATCTTCTCTCGCCGGCCACTATCCTATGACCATCTGTATGTTTTACGACAATAAGCGGCTGGAGTATTCCGTGACGGCGTATAGAGCTTGCAAGTTCTTCGAGTTGCTCTTGGTCAAACTCTCTGCGGGGCTGATCCGGGTTTGGGAATACGTCATGTACAAGTAGCTGACTCACCCTGTCTTTTTCGCCCTGGATTATCGTTATATCAAAATTTGTAGGCAGTAACCCCTCAAAACCTTTTCCTAATCCTTTAGCCACGGTTAATTACCTCCTTTGCTAGTGCCTTATATGCTCGTGCTCCTTTACTCCAACTATCATGCTCGCTAATTGGCTTGCCATGACTGGGCGCTTCGGCTAGCCGTACGTTGCGCGGGATTACCGATTTAAACAATTTGTCGCCAAAATGCTTCACAATCTCTTGCTTTACTTGTTCGCTTAAGCTTGTCCGACCATCATACATAGTAAGCACTATCCCAAGTAGTTCTAACTTTGTGTTCAGGCCTGCTCGAACCCTTTGCATAACTTCTAGTAGCTGTCCTAAACCTTCAAGTGCATAGTACTCGGTTTGTACAGGTATCAGAAGCGAATCGGCCGCAGTGAGTGCATTGATGGTCAGTAGCCCAAGTGAAGGCGGACAGTCAATTAATATATAGTCAAAACTGAGCTGGTCTACTATGTGCTTAAGCTTATATTCCCTTTTATCGGTTTGGGCGAGATCTATCTCTGCACCCGCGAGCTCTTGGTTGGTGGGCATAATCACCACGCCATCCCAGGCAGTTTGCACTAAGAGTGTGTCAATCGACCCCGTAGTAAGTGCATCATAGGTTGTGGCTTGTAGCTGTGATTTATCTATACCGATCCCGCTAGTAGCATTACCCTGCGGGTCAAGATCTATTATAAGCACCGTTTTACCGGCCTTAGCAAGATAGCTCGCAAGACTAATAACGGTAGTAGTTTTACCTACCCCGCCCTTTTGATTTAGCACTGCAATTGTATGTGACAAAGCTACTTACTACCCCCAGGTTTTCTTGTATAAACTATAGCACACTACTACTGCTTATCGGAGTTGCATACTAACTCCATAAAATACTACATTCTGAGGTTTATCTCCACCCTTGCACATTACACGTATAATCATATCTTCTTTGCGAGAATCTGCGGCGAGTTTTAGCCAATCAGTTTTTAGTGTGCCCGCTTGGCTTATAGATAATGCGCCTGTACTTCCAGAAGCCAGATCTTTCCATACACCCTCATCTGTAGCTGAATATTGTAAACGGCATGTTGATCCTGCTGCTGCAGCACTAGTGATTCTTATTCGTAGTCTAAACTCGTGAGCCTGAGTAAGATTAGATGATACTCGGGGACTGCCTTGGAATTCTTGTTCTGATGTTGGTAGCGACCAAGATGATTTATCCATAGCTATAGGATCAGTAAGATCCCCAGCTGGCAGACAATCCCGCCACTTGCCATTCTCATAGCATCTAAAGCGCTGCGCTGCGGTGTTATAGTAGCTTGAGCCGTTTGTGCCCGGAGGATCATCGGCTAGTGATCGGTTATCTAGAGTAAATAGTACTGTCTTACTATTATCACCCGAGCCAAGCGTAACTTTGCCAGACACCGTATCGATATTAAATATTTGCAGGCCTTCTTTATTATTCACTGTTAGTGCATTAGCGGAGTCTAGTTTCATTCCCAATGAGCCGTTATTAAATATGATAAATACACCATTGCTGTCTTTTTTGAGTTCCAGCAAGTTTTCTGTTGCGTTGGCAGTCAATTTTATGCTTTCCGCGGCGATCGAAGTCGCGCCAAGAATGGCTCCAGCATCGGTGATACCTCCAGCGTTGTTGTTCAAACCACCGACAACCGACGCACCACCATTTATCATATTCAGTCCGTTACTTATTCCTAAAGTTGTTGTTGTATTCGATGCCTCGATTGTGCCTTTGAATTTTGCGTTTCCTTGGTTATCAAAACTGACTACTTCTTCACCTTGTTTGTTTTTGATGACAAAACGGCCATCGTCATCGAGTTTGGCCGTAATGTCTGTGCCGGTCGCGGCTTCTATAGTATTTAGTGCGACATTATCGGTAGTTATTTGAGGAGTGATAAGTTCAACAGCGGCTGCAAGGCGGTCTGTAAAGATGTCTGATAAATCAGCTGGACTCGTGGTTTTATTCTGTTGAATAAACTCGTTTAGGACGCCACGGCTTGCCGAGATGTAGTCGTCTTTGATAACTTGCTCGGACAGAAGTTCGTTTAAGTTTGTACCGTTAAAGTAACCTGATTTAACAAACACCATAACCTGCGGTTCACCCTGGCCATCATAATCACTCATAGCAACACCAATGATAGCGCCAGCTTTAGTGGCTTTCATCGCGACACCCGGAGTCGAAGATGAAGTAAGAACATCACCTTTTCTAATAGCGCCGTTTTCGGTAGATACTTTTACGGGCGCCCTTCCC